>JABDGM010000061.1 GCA_013286045.1 Planctomycetota bacterium
GGCTCGCGTACCGGCGAGTGCCGCCCTCCGCATCAATGTGCCGCGCCGTACGACGCTCGAATTGAACGGCGTTCGCGTGGAAATGGTCGAGCACGTTCTGGCCGCCCTGGCCGGAATGCGAATCGACAACTGCGAGGTGTGGGTCGATGCGGCTGAAATGCCGGGTTGCGACGGCTCAGCCAAAGACTTTGTGGCGGCTATCGATGCAGCGGGCGCTGTCGAGCAGCGTGCCGCCGTTCGACAGATCGCCGTCGGCCAATCGATTCGCGTCGGCGATGACAACAACTGGATTGAAGCCCAGCCATTCCGTAGTGCAGGGCTGTCGGTCGCGTTCGATCTAGATTTTGGGGATCAATCGGCGATTGGTCACCAGATGTTCGCGCTCGATATCACGCCCGATTCGTTCCGCCGCGAGCTGGCTCCGTGCCGCACGTTCATTCCGGAGGAAGCGGCTCAAGGCATTCTTTCGCAAGGCATCGGCAAACGCGTCAGCACAAGCGACTTGCTGATCTTCGGCCCGAACGGACCGATCGGCAACGCGCTCCGTTTCCCCGATGAATGCGTCCGGCACAAGATGCTCGACGTCGTCGGCGATCTGGCGCTTACCGGCTGCGAGGTCGTGGGGCATATCGTCGCGCATCGCAGCGGTCACGCGCTCCATGCCGAACTCGCCAAACGACTACTTGCTCAAGCACAAATCACTGAACAACGGTTTGAAGCGCCGGCTGAGCGCCGCGCTGCATAAACACTCATCTACCTCATCACGCCAAATCACTTGGCTACTATGGAGAATCTCGAGATGGCAGCCCGCATAGCTGATACCGCGTCGGTCGACTCGGCCGCGGAAATCGATGTGGACGTTGAAATTGGTCCCTTCTCGGTCATTGGGCCGAACGTTCGCATCAAAAGCGGCACCCGGCTGCTCAACTCGGTCACGCTGATGGGCCACGTGACGATCGGTCACGACAACGTGATCTATCCGAACACTGTGATCGGCGGCGAGCCGCAGGACATCAGCTACGCCGGTAGCGACACACAAGTCGTCATCGGTGATCACAACATTATTCGCGAAGGCGTGACGATCAATCGCGGCAGCGAGAAGGAAGACGGCATCACCAAACTGGGCGATGGCAACTTCCTGATGGCGTGTTGCCACATCGCTCACGATTGCAAGCTCGGCGACCACATCATCATGGCCAACGGCGCACTGCTCGGCGGCCATGTGCATATTGATGACTACGCCTCGCTCAGCGGGGCCGTGGCCGTTCACCACTTCACGACAATCGGCAGCTACAGTTTCATCGGCGGCCTGAGCCGCGTGCTGCACGACGTGCCGCCGTTCATGCTGTGCGAAGGTGCCCCGGCTCGGCCGCGGTGCATCAACATCGTCGCACTCAAACGCCATGAGTTTACGACCCACGTCATTGATTGCCTCGCAGAAGCCCATCGGCTGATCTACCGCGCGAAGGTCGGTGTGGATCCGGCGCGAGAAATCCTTCGTGGCAACGGCCAACTCGTGCCGCACGTCAATCAACTGCTGCAGTTTGTCGAAGGTCAGCAAGATGGCCGGCATGGACGCAGCCGCGAAATTCGGAGGGCAGCATGAAGCCGCTGCGTGTCGCTGTTATCGGGGCTGGGCATTTGGGACGCATTCATGCGCGGTTGGCTGCGGGGCTCGATGATATCGAGCTGGTGGCAGTCGCCGACCCGGTCGAGGCGGCACGCAACAGTGTGGCTCAGGAAGCAAACACACGGTCGGTGGCGGACTACCGCGAACTTGTCGGCGAAATCGAAGCCGCAATTGTCGCTACGCCGACGACCTATCATCATGCCGTCGGCATGGAGCTGTTGGGCTGTGGCATCCCGCTGCTGGTCGAAAAACCACTCGCGCTGACGGCGGCCGAAGCAACCGATTTGGTCACCCTCGCCCGGCAAAAAGGCGTGACGCTGCAAGTCGGCCACGTCGAACGATTCAACCCGGCCCTCACTGCGGTGGCGGCCGACGTTCGCGATCCCAAGTACATCGAAGCCCATCGCACGAGCGGTTACACGTTTCGCTCGACCGATATCGGCGTCGTGATGGATATTATGATCCACGACTTGGACGTCGTGTTATCGCTGGCAAAATCTGAAGTCATTGAAGTTCAGGCGCTCGGCATTTCGGTGCTAGGCGGTCATGAGGACATGGCGACTGCGCGGCTTACGTTTGCGAGTGGCTGCGTCGCTCAAATCTCCGCCTCACGCGTTAGCTTCCAGCAGCGGCGTACAATGTCGATCTTCACGTCGCGCGGCAGTGCGTCCATCAACTTCGCAACGCACGAAGCCACTGTGGTGAAACCTACGGACGAAGTGCTGCGGCGCGAATTTCGCGCCGACCAACTCACGGCCGAAGAACGCGCCTATTGGAAAGAGCACGTTTTCGATCAATTGCTCGTGCGCACCTCGCGTGATTCAACGCCGGTGAACGCCATCCAAGAAGAACAGCGCGATTTTGTGAATGCAGTTCGGACGGGTGCGGCGCCGCGCGTGGAAGGTGCTGCTGGACGCGATGCGATCGCGGTCGCCGAAATGATTCTCGAACGGATCGAAGAGCACGCTTGGGACGGCACGGCCGGCGGACGGCATGGCGCACTCGCAATGCCAGCGTTGCCGATCATTGCCGGCAGTACGCTTGTTGCCGACGATCGTACCGAACGTCGCCGCGCGGGCTAACGCGCGGAGTTCAACTAATCTCGACGAACGACGCAAGTGTCGACGGGGCTGGAATTGGCTCGCCTTCCAATCGTAGTCCCTCGAGATGGAATTCGATTGCTTCGTGCATATTCCTTTCACATTCCTCGCGAGTGGCTCCGGTCGAAGCGCATCCCGGTAGATCGGGCGAATACGACGAGTAACCTGTAGCAGTGGGCTCCAGCACGATCAAGTATTTCACTTCAATCCTGCCTGTTTGAGTATGTTGTTAAGTGTACCAGGCGCCAGATCATCGTTTGGCTTTCCGGGTACCGTGACAACTCCCCGTTTCGTTGCGTGATTGTACTGACGGTGGCTGCCACGTGTTCGGACATGCGTCCAACCATCGGACTCGATGATTCTGATAAGGTCGCGAACCTTCATGCGATTGAATTATACGTTATGCTGCCTGTCTCGACTCATGCCAAGTCGCGATCTTCAAACAGGATGAGCGCGAGCAGCATCGCCACTGCCGAATAAAGCAGGCAGTACAGCCCCGCCCAGGCTAAATAATCCGGCGGCACGCGCACGCCGCCTGCCACTGCTGCCTGCACGTTGAAGTGATCGAGCACCGGCAGGATCAGCGCAATCAGCTGGCCGAAGAACGCTACGAACTCGTTTTGGCCCACGGAGGATTGCGCAATCAGCGGCCCCAGGTGGCCCAGCACGTAAATCGAGCCGCAAATCGCTAGGTTTGGCAGCATCGCCAGCCGCGTGGAAATCGCCACGCTGATTGCCGTCAGCACGACGGTCTCCATGAACGAAAGGGCCAGGCCAGGCACGATCCCGACCATCTCGGCGTTGCAAAGCTGCCAGTTTGGCTCGGGGTTCGACGTCTCGCGGGCGTCGTAAACCACTTTGTACGACACCAGTATCAGCATCCACGTACCGAGCAGCACGAACATCAAAAAGTTCGCCCACACGATGCCCGTAAATTTGCCGAGCACGAATTCCCGCCGGCTAATCGGCTTCGATAGCAACGTGAGTGCCGTGCGGCCTTCGATTTCATCGGCCACGCTCACACTCGCCGTCCACACCGCTACGAGGATTGCGAGCACCATGATCGTCATCAGGCTCGAATCCTTGTACATCTTCACGTCTTCGCCGAACGTGTTGTATGGAATGTAGATGTAAAACACCAACAAACACGCTCCGATGATCAGCGCCAACACGTACAACGGCTGTGCCACCGCCTCCTTCGCAGTCGCAACGGCAATGATCGATACGCCCGGGAACAGGGCGCTCAACAACATATAGACAAGATAGATCGCCAGGATAATGCCCGCGGCGATGGGGATTTGCCGCACTTCTTTCAGCCGCACATCCGTGTTGTAGTTGATCGTCAACTCGGCGGGGGCATCGCTCTGGTTGGTTACATACAAGTTCGTAACGGGGCCGTTAAACAATCGCTGCACTTTACTGCTGGGAGACCACTGATAAGGTTCGTTGCCCTGCACCAAGATCATTGGGCTCGCGTAAGCTTTGCCTTTTTCCACGCCGACCACGACGTCCTGATCGGCCGCAAAAGAATACGACTGAAGTTCGTCCGAGTCGAAGCTGACGGGAACGTCCTGATCGTCCGTGTGGGCGGGCACCGTAACCTTGGTCGTCGTTGGGCCAACGATTGGCAGTCGTTTGAGCGAACTCATCACCTGTTGGACAGGCATCACCGGCGCAGCCAACAAGCTAAAAGCAGCCAGCCCAAGGACGAGGTAAGAAATCCACTGCAAGATGCTCTCGCGCTCGAGCCGCAGCGCGGCTTCGGCCGTGCGGCGCGAGACCAGCCACGTGAGTCCGAACAATACCAGCAGGACGACGGCCGCCGCGGCCACGCCGAGCGAAACGACCCAAAGCGGCGTCAACCAAATCGTTAAATTACCCATGTCTAAAAATCGATTGCCTGGATGAAATCAGAGAATTATTGCCTCTTCCATAAGAACTTGTGGCGAGGCGTCCATCAAGTCCCGTCCGGGGCCGTAATTCGCTTTGGCGGGATGTACGTGCTACGGTTCGATGCCCCCACAGGGTTCGGTGCCTTGGGTACGAGCGGAGCCGCAGCGTTCAGTGCTGAATCTCGAAGCTCCGATACTCGCCCGTCGCGGGGCCTGCGTCGATCTGCTCGTCCCGTAGTTGGTCCGAGAACCGTTCCCGAACGTCTTCTAGGAAGGCGACGATCTCGGGCGGCTTGCCTTCAACCACCAGTTCAACCCGGCCGTCGGTCAAGTTTCGAACATACCCGGATACTGCAAACCGCTGTGCGATCGAGCGAGTCGTGTATCGGAAACCGACGCCTTGGACGTTCCCCGAGTAATGAACAGTCGACCTTTGTTCGTTTTTGCTTGCCATGGGCGCCGATTCTGAGTTCGCAAGATTGCGAAGCTATTCTATCTTGCCCAAAGCTGGCGTTGCCAGCCTTGACCGCGTCGGGCCGTTTTCCTACGCTCCGCCGCGATGCGCTCAAGCTGCCGCCACCTTCAGATGCTCGCCGCCATCTTTCTATCGATTGCGATAAGCGGAAGTCGTTGCGCTGCGGCCGACGATTTCGCCGCCGCTCCCACGAAGCTGCCCGAAGGTCAGGTCGGCGTTCTGTTGTTGCAAGACGGCGGCGTGCTAACCGGCCAAATTTCGCAGACGGCCGATTGGTACGTCGTGGGCCGCGCCGGCGGACAGATGGAAGTCGCATCGTCGCGCGTGCAATTTGTCGGCCGTTCGCTGGCGGACGCCTACCAGTATCGTAGCCAGCATCTAAACGGCAATACGCTGGAATCGCATCTGGCGTTGGCGGATTGGTGTCTACGCTACAACCTTTTAGAGGAAGCCGGCAAAGAACTGACTGCGGCGCGAAACTTGGGTCCCGATCATCCCAGATTGGCGCTGCTCGATCGCCGACTGAGTGCCGCGAAGGAGAAATCCGAACAGTCGCCCCGTGTTGCAACGCCTAAGAACACTTCGCCGGTAGTTGCGACGAGTGGGCCCGCGCCGGCGGTGCGGCCCGATGTATCGAACAATGTGGTGGAAGTTTTCACTCGCAAAGTTCAGCCAGTGCTCGTCAACAACTGCACGGTTTCAAAATGCCACGAGCCGGGCGGCGCGCAGGCTTTTCAGCTCAATCGCGCCGTGCTGCGGGGCGAAGCCAATCGCCGCACCACGATGCAAAACCTTGCGGCCACGCTCGCCCTAATCGACCGCGAACACCCCGAAGCCAGTCTGCTGCTGACCGTGCCGCGGCAATCGCACGGCGGCATGACCACCGCGATTTTCGGCGCTCGGCAGGAGCCCGCTTTCAAGCATTTGGCGGATTGGGTAGCACTTGTTGCGCCGACCAAGCCGGAGAACGACGAACCAATCCCGAGCGATGCGCAATCACCCCCGACCCAGTTGGTGGATACACATCCCCATAGGGGCAAGTCCACGGCGGCAAAACGCTCGACCATGACTTTACAATTGCAGCCCACAATGCAGGCAATTGGCGGAGATTCCGTAGATAGCCCGAGTAGCGGTGAGCCGATCATCGACCCCGCGGTCGAACCTGCCGTGGCGATCGAGCAACCTCAGTCCAAAACGCTGCGCTCGCCGCATCGCTTAAAATACGGTCTAACGGCTGAGAAGTGGGAGCCGCGCGACCCGTTCGATCCGGAGATATTTAATCGCCAGATGCATCCGCAGGCGCAATCACCCGCGCCCAAGCAACAACCTGGTAAGTCTTCAGCAGCGGACGCGAACTAACGCGAGCCGCTTGATTGCGTGCTCTGCATATTGCCTTGCGGCATAACGACCTGTCCTTGAACAGGAACGCCGTCCGTCGACTCGGTCGGCTGCATCGCGTTACCTCCGCCGCATGAACTGCAACCGCCGTTGCAACCGCAGCTGGAATAACCACTGTTGCAACCGCAGCTCGAGCAACCGCTATTGCAGCCGCACTGCGAGCAGGAGCCGCAGTGGCAGTTCGCCACCGGCGAATCGTAGTCGTGGCAGCTCGAGCAGCTTTGGCAGCCATTGGCGGCAGCCAGCGTGATGGCCAACAACGCGCCGAAAACAAATGAGCGACGTAGCATCGAACAGGTTCCTTCGACGAGACTGCGATCCGATGAGAGCGGCCGCCGCGCTCACTGGCGCAGCGACAGCTTGTCGAACAAGAAATCGGCGATTCGGCACGCGGGCGATGAGTAAATTACGCGGGTTGGGCCGATCGTTCCGGCTGAGAACGCCAGCATCGCGCGCAGAGCAAGCTCAATTCGCCGCGGAACTTCGCAGCGACAGCGCTTCGAGAATCCGTGGATCGCACAGCGTATCGGCGACAAATTGAGCACCCGTGAAGTCGTGCTTTGCAGTATGCCGATTCGGCACCGCCACCGTGAAAGCGCCGGCCGCGACCGCCGCTCGGCAACCGTTCGCGCTATCTTCGAGCACCATCATCTGGGGCGGTGAAAGTTCGAGCTGCCGGCTTGCCAGCAAGTAGATCTCAGGATCCGGCTTGCCGTGTGTGATATCCGCCGATGTCAGCACAAATCGAAACCGCCGCTTAAAATCCAACCGCGTGAGCACGTACTCCGCATACTCCGGAAGCGCACTCGTCGCGACGGCCGCCGGCAGTTTTGCGGCGTCTAGCCGATCCAGCAGTTCCGTTACGCCCGGCATCGGAGCCAGCGCCGTTGCCATCAAGCCGTAGAGCACGTGGCGGCACTCTTCCATAAGTGCCTCCATCGAATCGCTCAAATTATGGGCCTCGATCATGATCCGCAAGGCGTCCACCACGGGTCGGCCCATCATCCGCTCGCGCAGCGGCGCGTCATACGTGAGCCCGCGCCGGCCAAGCACCGTGCTGCACGCTTCCTCGTACAAGTCCTCCGTGTTCGCGAGGATGCCATCGAGATCGAAGACTACGGCCTTCAATTTCGTTTCAGATTGATGATTTCGTGAATCCATTCAAAGTCGATTCTCAAATCAAGGAAGTCTTACGCAAAACTGTTCGAGCAATCTCGCAGTACGCCCGCGAATTCGCTCAAGATCATGCTCGTAGCGCCCCAAATTCTAGCCTCGCCGACACGGAAACATGGAGCGTGAAAAACCAGCGGTCCTCGGTCGATTGTCAAACTGCCGACTGCATCTTGCCGCAACAGCGACTCGATGGGCAACTCCACAACCGACTCCACCTCGCCCGCGTGCGGTTGCCACTGTGGCGCATCTGGCGTCACGGCCAGCCACGGCGCAATCGTATAATCACTGGCGAAAACATAACATTCGGCGAGCGGCCCCAACAGATCGAGGCGGCACGCCACGCCGAGTTCCTCGCGCAGTTCGCGAACGGCCGCTTCGCTTGCCGATTCGCCGGCGTCGATCGCCCCCCCCGGCAAGCTGATTTGGCCTCCATGATGTGCCAGCGACAGCGGCCGTTCAGTCAGCGGCAAGTGCCACCGGCCACCGCGTTGAAACATCAGCAAAAGCACGGCGGCCGCCCGGGCAGTATAAGGTGCCGGCCCCGCGTGTCGGCCGTAGGCCAGCTGTGGCGACATCCGAATCGCCGCGCTCCGTCCGCGCTGCCCGCCGCGGAGTGCCGCCCGCATACGCTCCGGCAACACGGGGTCACTTGCCAGCGCTACGATCTTCGATTCGATAGACAACGTACTCCTCATTCTCGAAAGCGATCGGTAGCGACAGCAATTGACCACGGTCCGCCAGCACAAAATCCACATGGTATTTCTTGGCGAGCTCCCGAACTCGATCATCGCCGAGCGGCCCGACCGAATCGACATTCTGATCGATCCCGCCAAACTGTATCGTATAAATATCCTTGAGCCGATCGTGCCAGGCGACAATCCCGGCCGCATCTTGCGGAATATCTTTGCGATTCACGACCTCGGGCCGCCCCGTGCGCCACTTGAATGACAGATTCAGCCGCGGCGTGAGAAAGAGCGCGTTCGGAGGAGTATTTGCCTTAACCCAATCGCAAACGTCGACCCACGCGGGAAAGTCGGAAACCTTGGAGTCGGAAGGCGAATTCGGGCTCAGCAGCCGATCGCGGCAAGCCGTCGCCGGATACCAGGCAGCAGCAACGATTGCGGCGATTAACGCTGGCTTCGCGAACAGCGAGCGCCGTTCGAAGGCGATCGCCACCAAAACCGTCAGCTGCAGCGCGACCGCCATCGCGGCTGCGACATCGGTCAGACGAAACCAATAGTACCGCAGCAACTTCGCCGCCAGTTCCGGCTGGCTAGCAAGCGACAACTCGATCGAGAATCCGATCGCAGCCAGGCAAGCCGCTCCCAGCGCGAATAATTCGATGCGGCGAAGCGCGCGATAGGGCATGAACTGCGAGCGATCAGATCTTTGCGACTCGCGCTCAGCGCGAACCCGCATTCGCCACAGAATCGCCGCTAAGCCAGCAAATACCGTCAGCAGCGCCGCGTGACCGATGAGTCGACGCTTAACCTCGCTCGTCGGCAACGTGAGCGGCGCCAAATGGTGCGGCAACCGATCGAACACGTAGATGCGGCTCGACTCAGCGACGACCTCTGGCGACACGCCCCACGTCAGAAGCAGTGCCGGCAGCACGCCGACGAGTCCCAGCAATCCGCCACCAATGAACCCTGGCAGCATCGACAACAGCGATTGGTCCCGTCTGCCATCGATCAGCCAAATCCCGGCGCACACGACCCCACTCCAGCCGCCCACGATCGGGTGAAACGCCGTCGCTGCCCCAAGTAACAGCCAAACCACATTCCACTTGCCATCGAGCATCACGCGGAGCGCCCAAAAAACCAGCGCGTACGCAAAGCACTTTGCCTCGACACCGCCGACGACCCACTCGCCCGCCAAATGCAAGTAGTAGTTCAGCCCGATAAAAAGCGAAGCCGAGAGCACCGCCGCCAACCGCCGTGGCACAATCCGCCAGCTCAGCCGCTGCCAGGCCCAGGCGATCGCCGTCCACGCGATGACGCGACCAATCCAGGCCGTGGCCGTCAACGAAACGAACCGCGTGATCCAACCAAACAGCCAGATGAAAACGAGCTGCGTATCGGTCGAGTCCAAGAACAAGTCGCCTGTGCACCAGCTCGGATTCCAATAGTGCTTCAGCCGGCACAGGTAGTGCGATTCGTTTACGTGCGGCGGCGCATCGCCCGTCGCAACAAAGAACACCGCCACAATCAGCAGCACCTCGATGAGGATATGGACCGGCCGTTGTTGCGGGACGGATGGACCGGCATCGTGGATTCTGGCGTCGTTCGTCATCAATTTCTCTTGCCACTGGCCAGCCTAATCGCATTTGCGTTGTCGGAATAGCCGATTCGCCGCCCGCAACACTTGCTGCTCGATCGGCATCGCGCTTATCATCGAGAGCACAATCTCGCGTCAGCACTGCGAAAACTTATGGCGGAACTAATTCCAACCCCTGGCCAACTTCTTCGCGAAGCCATCGGCGACGGCGCGATCCAAGTTCCCGGCGCCCCGAACGCGCTCATGGGCCGCTTGATCGAGGAAATGGGTTTCCCGGCGATGTACCTATCTGGCGCCGCGTTTTCCGCCGGTGTCGTCGGCATGCCCGATATCGGCCTGTTTACGCTCACCGAGCTTGCCCAGCAGGTTCAGTATCTCACGGCTCAAGTCATCACGCCGGTCATCGTCGACGCCGACACGGGCTTTGGCGACACGGCGAACGTTGAGCGAACGGTTGTCGAGCTCGAAAGGGCAGGGGCGGCCGCGATCCAGCTTGAAGACCAGGAATTACCTAAGCGTTGCGGCCACCTCTCCGGCAAATCGCTCGTCACGACGGACGCGATGTGCGCTAAAGTGCGGGCTGCCGTCGCCGCCCGCGCCGACGACTCCCTCGTTATCATTGCCCGCACCGATGCTCGTGGCGTCGATAGCTTCGACGCCGCGGTGAATCGCGCCCGCAGATACGTCGCCGCCGGCGCCGATTGGATTTTTCCCGAGGCGCTTGCAACCCGCGAAGAATTCGCCGCCTTCGCGGAAGCCGTCGACGTGCCGCTTATCGCGAACATGACCGAGTTCGGCAAGAGCCCGCTGCTGACGCTCGATGAGTTATCCGAACTGGGCTATGCCGCCGTGCTCTATCCGGTAACCCTTCTCCGCGTCGCGATGAAAGCCGCCGAAACGGCCCTTTCGATCCTCGCGACCGACGGCACGCAGCGCGACCTGCTCGATCTCATGCAAACACGCCAAGAACTTTACGATTTGCTCGACTACAATTCCTACGAAGAGCGCGACCAAGAGTATTTTTCGTAGTCGCCCGTTTAGTCGCGACGCGCAGCGGAGCGCTCTCCCCCTTAGCCCTCACCCCCCCGTCCCATGCCCGAAGAAATCTACAGCCCAGGCCTCGAAGGCGTCATCGCCGGCGAAACCGCGATCAGCACGGTTTCCGGCGGACTTAGCTACCGTGGTTACTCGATTGAAAACTTGGCCCGCTACGGCACGTTTGAAGAAGTCGCGTACTTGCTGCTCTACGGTGAGTTGCCCAACGCCGAGCAGCTCGATGAATTCCGCAAGCGGTTAGATGCCGCGTCACAAGTTCCGCCAGCGATTATCGAAGCGATTCGCCACTTTCCGCCTACGGCACTGCCGATGGACGTGCTCCGTTCTGGAGCGAGCATGCTCGCCCATTGGGATCCGGAAATCGGCGACAACAGCCACGAAGCGAACATTCGCAAAGCCGAGCGGCTGCTCGCACAGTTGCCGATCGTAATGGCAGCGCACCATCGCTTGAAACAAGGCAAAGAGCCGGTTGCGCCGGAAGCCGGACGTTCGCTCGCCGCGAACTGTCTTAACATGCTGTTTCGCGCCGATCCCTCGCCCGGCCATGAAAAGGCAATGGACGTCTCGCTGATTCTGTACGCCGAGCACGAGTACAATGCGTCCACGTTCACCGCTCGCGTGGTGGTCTCCACGCTTGCCGATTTGCACTCGGGCATCGTCGCCGCGATTGGCGCGCTCAAAGGCCCGCTGCACGGTGGCGCGAATGAAAAAGTAATGGACGTGCTCGGCGCCGTCGGCAAAAAAGAGAACGCCGAAAAATGGATTCGCGACGCGCTCGCCCGCAAACAAAAGATCATGGGCTTCGGCCACCGCGTGTACAAAGACGGCGACCCGCGTGCCGTCTACCTCAAGGAACTCTGCAACGAGCTCGCGAAGGAAACTGGCAACGAGGGTTTAGAAGTAACGGCCGACGTCATCCAACGCGTCATCTGGGAAGAGAAGAAGCTCCCGCCAAACCTCGATTGGCCCTCCGGCCGCTTGTATCACTACATGAATCTGCCAGTCGAGCTTTACACGCCGCTGTTCGTCCTCAGTCGCACTGCCGGTTGGGCCGCACATATTATCGAGCAGCTGGATAACAATCGCCTTATCCGGCCCCGCGCCCGTTACATCGGCTCCGAACCGCGAGCCTGGAAACCCCTCGCAAAACGCTAGCGTCACTCCCGCTCACGACGTAACCAGCCGATCCCACCCCAAGCATCGCTCGCGGTTTAGCTCAACGGCCGGGCTAAAATCGCCCGTCCCCTCGCCTCGATTTCATGCCGCCTTTGCTATTTTCTCTTGCCGCTCGGCCAGAATTCTTCTACCACTCGCGAGCCAACCGACGATACCGTTCGTAGAACACTAGCGAACCGATTGGCACCCGCTTTGCTCTAGGTGGCAGTGAATATCGGAAGCCGTGGAATTTCAGGCAGCGAAGGGCAGTGCAATGGGCAGTTTTTCATCCGATGAAGCCGGCAAATCTGATCGGACCCAGGAATTGACCTGGGCTCTGATGGATGAGCTCATAACCGACGCGGAGATGTCCGAGCTCGAAGAGATGTTGCGGACGGATAAGTCCGCTCGCGACGGTTACGTTCGCTGTATGCAACTGCACGCCGATTTAGCGACTCATTTCGCTCCGCCGAGCGACTCGCAGTCCGCCGGAAAGCAGTTGACGCCCATACTCGGCTTCCTCGGCACGGATGCATCCCTGACCGGTCTCGAATCCCCGAAATCCGACACCGCGCGATAATTCCGCGCGGCCCCCAGGCGTTTCCCTGCCAAATCTATCGGCTCTTGCCGCGCGCATTTCGCGCACTCTCTTCCCCCGATTCCGCATTAGATTCTCCGTTTCCCGCAGCGACGGAGAATCTCGGCATTTTATAATTGGGGTTTGTGGTGCCGCAGCAGGCGGTTTCCGGTGCTACCGAGCCCGATTATCATCGGTGTGTCGCAGCACGCGCCGTCTCCCTCAGACTTCGGCCATTTCACCTGATTGAGATCGAAAATGAAGCTCGTTCGGTTGGCGTTCGTAATAGCTTTGAGTACTTCGGCATACCGCTCAGCATCTGCCGCCGAATCGTCACTGCACGTCGGCGGCGAAATTATCAGCGGTCCCAAAGACCCCGCCGATCGCGAGACGTGGGCCAAGGAGATGAAGACGTGGCGTGACGACGCCCGCAAACGCACGAAATTCGACGATGCACAATACAAGCGTCCAGAACTCGAGTGGACGCAGCGCGCGTTCGTTCAGCCGCAGTGCATGGTTGAAGACCGCTACTTCTTCGATGTGACCACCGGCAAGTACACGGTCGATCGCTACCTCGACGACCTCAACAAACGCTACGGCGGCATCGACGCCGTACTTCTATGGCCCGTTTACCCGAACATCGGCGTCGACGATCGCAATCAGCACGACATGATGCGCGACCTACCCGGCGGCATCGCCGGTGTGCGGCAGATGATTGACGACTTCCACAAACACGGCGTGAAAGTGTTATTTCCCGTGATGCCGTGGGACACCGGCACGCACGACGAAGGCAAACCGCTCGCCGAAGCGGCCGCCGAGCTCATGGCCAAATTTGGGGCCGACGGCGTCAACGGCGACACGATGCCCGGCCTCGGCCGCGAGTTCGTCGAAGCCGCCGACAAGGCGAAGCACTCTATCGCTCTCGAACCCGAGTGGACTCTCAAAGACCTCGACATGGTCCAGTGGAACACGATGAGCTGGGGTTACTGGAAATATGAAAATATTCCCGTCGTCAGCAAATACAAATGGCTCGAGTCGCGGCACATGGTGAACATGAGCGAACGCTGGGCCCGCAACCGCACCGATGGCTTGCAATCCGCGTACTTCAACGGCGTCGGCTACGAAAGCTGGGAAAACGTGTGGGGCATTTGGAACGGCTTCACACCGCGCGATGCCGAAGCCCTTCGCCGCATGGCCACCGTCGAACGCGGCATGGCCGACCTGCTTACCAACGCTGATTGGGAACCGCACGTCGAGACTTTGCAGAAAGGTGTCTACGCCAGCCGCTTCAACGCCAAAGACCGAACGGTATGGCTGCTGGTCAATCGCACCGACAAGAACATCGGTGGCGAACAGCTCACACGTCCCAAAGGCGGCAAGTTCTTCGACCTCTACCATGGTGTGCCAATCGCGAGCGGTAACTTCGAAGTCGAAGCTCACGGCTATGGAGCAATCCTGCAACTCAAAGATGGCGAGCCAGACGAGAAGTTGACGAAGCTCCTAGCCACGATGCAGGACTTCACCAAAAAGCCTCTCGCCGAATTCTCGAACGAGTGGAAAGCCTTGCCGCAGAAGATCGTCGAAATCGAAAAAACGAAGCCCGCCAAAGAAACACCCGAGGGGATGATCCTCATTCCAGCGGCCACGAAGTACCAATTCAAAGTCTCCGGCATCGAAATCGAAGGCAAAGACGAGCCGGGCGTCGACGTCCAGTACCCGTGGGAAGACATTCCGCGCCGCCACCACGACTACCAGATGGACGTTCCCGCGTTCTTTATCGACAAGCACCCGGTCACGAACGAAGAGTTCAAAAAGTTCCTCGACGCCACGAAGTATCATCCGGAGGATGACCACAACTTCCTAAAAGATTGGAAGGACGGCACGTTCCCCGCAGGCTCCGCGCGCAAGCCAGTTACGTTCGTCTCGCTCGAAGACGCCCGCGCCTATGCCAAGTGGGCCGGCAAACGCCTGCCTCACGAATGGGAATGGCAATACGCGGCCCAAGGAATGGACGACCGCGCTTATCCCTGGGGCAACGGCTACGTGGCGGACGCCGTCCCCACATTCATCGAAAAATCACGCACGATGCCCCCGGCCGATGACGTCGACGCCCACCCCGCCGGCGCGAGTCCGTTCGGCGTGATGGACATGACCGGCAACATCTGGCAATGGACCGACGAATTCCAAGACGAACACACCCGCGCCGCAATCGTCCGCGGCGGCGGCCACTATCGGCCGAACACATCGAAGTGGTATTTCCCGACGACGCCTACGCTCGACAAGCACGGCAAATACCTGCTTATGGCGCCGTCGAAAGATCGCAGCGGTGCGATTGGGTTCCGGTGCGTGATCGATGCAGCGGCGAAGCCGGAAAAGAAGTGAACGCTAGTGCTTCTTCCATGTCAAAGACCCCAACCAAGCAGCCAACGGCGAGCTGACCAAAAAAATAGCGAGCGCCCAAATCCAAACTGAGATTAAGTTCATACCAAAAAGTAATCTCGTCATGAGGCCGACCTTCTTGCCGGCTTCAATCTGAGACTGCACATAGTCCATCGTTGCAAGTAGACAACCCGCCAGCAGAAAAAAGCCGGTCAGACTTACGATCGCCGCAACTCCTCCTGCAACGCCGAAATCTGCCGGATGCGTGATTACTGCCAATAGGGCAATGGTTAATCCAAAACCCCCAGCAGCCAGCACACGCCACCGCCATTTCGGATTTTTTTCGAAGACACGAACAAACCGAACGATCAAATAGTGCATTTCGATTCGCCAGTTGTCGATGCTTAATTAATTTTAACCTAACTCCGCGATCTCCTTAAACTCCTCACGCAGTGACCGATACAACCCCTGATACACGGGAAAGCCTTTGTCATAAGTCTTCCGCGCCGCCGCGCCGGGCTTCGTTTGCCCGGTTGTCTTCACGGTCGCCTCGCACGCCTCCGGCACATCCTTGAATTCACCGGCTCCCACTGCCGCGAGCAACGCCACGCCATATCCTGGCCCTTCGTCGGCCGCCATGGTAACGACCGTTTTGCCGAACACGTCGGCCTGCATCTGCCGCCAGAACGGGCTTTTTGCTCCGCCTCCCGATGCCCGCACTTGCTTCACACTCACGCCGCGCTCCTCGACGATTTCCAAGCAGTCGCGCAGCGAGTACGTCACGCCTTCCATGATCGCCCGCGTCATGTGCCCGCGCGTGTGGGCCATCGTCAAGCCGACAAACGCGCCGCGTGCGTACGGATCGGCATGCGGCGTCCGCTCGCCCGCGAGATAGGGCAGGAACAACAATCCTTCCGAGCCCGGCGGCGTTACCGCCGCCTCCTCGGTCAGCACATCGTACGCATCAATCTTTTTCTTCTTCGCTTCAATCATCAGCGTCTGACACACGGAATTGCGAAACCACTGCAGCGACCCGCCCGCGGCCAGCGTCACACCCATCATGTGCCACTTACCTTTGACCGCATGACAGAACGTATGCAACCGCCCCTCGGGATCGACCTGCGGCGTGTCGCTATGTACGAAAACCACACCCGACGTACCGATCGACGTCGACAGTACACCGCTTTTCACGATTCCGTTACCGACTGCACCCGCCGCGCAATCCCCCGCGCCGCCGACTACGATGCAATCCGACGACAGCCCCAGCAGCTTCGCCGTTTCCGCTGTCAACTTGCCCGTAATATCCGACGATTCGTAGCACTTCGCGAACAAGCTCTCATCCAGATCGAGCTTGCCCAGCAGTTCTTTTGACCACCGCCGGTGCACCACGTCGAGCAGCAGCATCCCGCTCGCATCGCTCACTTCCGTTGCAAACTCGCC
Source organism: Planctomycetota bacterium (assembly GCA_013286045.1). Taxonomy (GTDB): domain Bacteria; phylum Planctomycetota; class Planctomycetia; order Pirellulales; family Lacipirellulaceae; genus JABDGM01. The sequence continues at coordinate 16,553 of JABDGM010000061.1, forward strand.
CGTCAGCCGCCGCCGAATCTCATCTTTCGGCAGCAGCACCTTCACCGTCTTCTCGAAGTTCTTTGGCTCCTTATTCCGCAGCCAAAGGATTTTCGGCGCGGTGAATCCCGTGAGCGCCGGATTCGCGACCATCTCGATGAGCTTCTTCCTTCCTCCCGCGCGCTTCTCGATCTCCTCGCACTCCGCCGCCGTCCGCTGGTCGTTCCACAACAGCGCCCGCCGCACGACCTTGTTGTTCTTGTCCAAAAACACCGAGCCGTGCATTTGGCCGGAGAGGCCAATCGCCCGCACATCTGCCGGTTTGAGCTTCGCCTGCTTCACGACGGCCCGCACGGTTTTCACCACCGCCTGCCACCAGTCCTCTGGGTCTTGCTCACTCCACATCGGTTTGGGATGGTAGCAAGGGTATTCAGCACTCGCGTGCGCGAGGATTTTGCCCTTCGCGTTCATCGCCAGTGTCTTCGTGCCGCTCGTGCCGATGTCGATGCCCAAATAAACACTCATTGATTTAATAACTCCCGAATGCCCGCGTCTGCTTGTACCACTTCAAGATTCTTATGTGCGTGCCACTGGCTCAGCCAGTGTTGCATAACGTTGCTATTCGTCCTCTGCGTAGCGATTTTCACCGGCTGCCCCTCAAAAAGTAAACCCGCAATACCCGATGACGGCGAACTGGCGAACACGCCCCCTAACCGGGCAAATGTAACATTGCGCGTGCTGGTCGTGAATGATCCACCGCTCGTCGAGGCCATCAACCGCCTTCGCGGCGAATGGGCCGAACGTTCCGGCGGCCAGTTAAACGCCACACCAATCGCTTGGCAAGACCTGGTTCAGTCAAACTCGCCAGATGCCGACCTCATCGTTTTCCCCTCTCGATATCTCGGCGAACTCTGCACAAGGAAGCTACTTCGACCCGTGCGAGCGAGTGTGCTCGAAGACGACGAATTCAAAGCCGCCGACATCTTTCCGCTCGTGCGAAACGAGCTCCTTAAATGGGGACGAGAAACATACGCCTTGCCGCTGGGCGTCGACCCATCTGCAATTTCCCCCACGATCAAATCTTCGCCCGCAGTCGCTCTGCTCGCCGCGGCGGCGCCGCATGCGATCTCTAACGAACACCTCGGCGTGCTGTTCGACACCGACACGATGAAGTCGCGCATCGCCGAGCCGGCCTTCGTCGACGCGCTGTCCCACTTGTTGGAAACCAAGCCGGCTCAAGATACCAAACCAACTTCGCCACCTGCTTTGGAGGCGCGCATCCCCGTTCTCGGCGATGCCGATCGCCTCGTGGCCGTGACGGCGTCATCGCGCAACGCCGCGAGCGCGTTCAAACTGCTCAAGTGGCTAGCACAACCCGATACCGAATCGCAATTCGCGCGCGTGGGCGGCCAGTGGCTCCCGCCACGCCGTTCCATAGCAACATCGTCCGCGTGGTACGATCCATCGCTCAGCGCCACCGAGCGAGCAGAGCGCGGCAAACTCGTCGACGCCGTTCTCAGCGGAGAGCGTGCGCTCATTATTCCGCGCATCCCGGGGATCGACGATTATCTCGGCGCGTTAAACGAAGCCGTTAAGTCCGCACTGGACGACAAAACGCCACCCTCTGCCGCCCTTCAAACAGTCGCCGATCGTTGGGAGAAAATCACCGACCGGCTGGGCCGCGACAAACAACGCGACGCCTACCAAAAACACCTCGGAATCTCCGATGATTAACGCAGTTCGGCACATATCGACAAGGCGTCCCAATACCTTGCCAAGCCCTGCGAATACCGATAGGTTCAAGGTTTCCCTGTAGGTCAGGCTTCAGCCTGACACGCGCGATTGTCAGGCTAAAGCCTGACCTACAAGCCAATGCCCGCCGACCTCGACGATCATCAACGGATTGTAATCACCGGCATCGGCCTCACTGCGCCCAATGGCAACTCGCTGCCCGAGTTCCGCGAGGCGCTCCTCACCGGCCGCAGCGGCGTGCAAAAATACGACATCCGCTACGTTGGTGAAACGCTCGCCGGCATCTGCAATTTCGATGAGCTGAAGTACCAAAAGAAAAAGGAAGTCCGCCGCGGCACGCGCGCCGGCAGCATCAGCATCTACTGCGCTCAGGAAGCAGTCGCCGATTCCGGACTCGATTGGGTCAACATCGATCGCGAACGCGTCGGCGTCTACATCGGCGTCACCGAGCACGGCAACGTCGAAACCGAAAACGAAATCTACGAGATCAAAGGCTACGATTACGACACCAGCGTGTGGTCCCATCACCACAACCCGCGCACCGTAGCCAACAACCCGGCCGGCGAGATCACGCTCAACATGGGAATCACTGGCCCGCATTACACGCTCGGCGCCGCCTGTGCCGCCGGCAACGCGGGCATGATCCAGGGTGCCCAAATGCTCCGCCTCGGCGAATGCGACGTCGCGCTCGCCGGCGGTGTCTCCGAAAGTATCCACACCTTCGGCATCTTCGCCGGTTTCGCCAGCCAAGGCGCGCTCGCCAAACACGACGTCCCCGCGAAAGCGTCCCGCCCGTTTGACATGGACCGCAACGGAATCGTCGTCGCCGAAGGCGGTTGCATCTACGTTCTCGAACGCTACGATGACGCCAAAAAACGCGGCGCGAAAATCTACGGCGAGCTCGTCGGCTATGCCATGAACAGCGACGCCAGCGACTTCGTCCTACCAAACCCCTCGCAGCAAGCCCGCTGCATGGAGATGGCGCTCAACAAAGCCCAGCTCAATGCCTCGGATATTGACCTCGTTAGCACCCACGCCACCGCGACTGATAGCGGCGACATCCAAGAGTGCACTGCGCTGCGAAAAGTCTTCCACAACGGCTCGCAGCCAGACGTCAACAACACCAAGAGCTTCATTGGCCACGCGATGGGTGCCGCCGGCGCGCTGGAGCTCGCCGGCAACCTGCCCGCGTTCGCCGACAACGTCTGCCACGCCACGATCAATGTCGACCGCCTCGACCCCGAATGTGCCTTACCCGGCCTCGCCCTCAACGAACCCCGAGTGCGACAAAGCATCCGCTATATCCTCAACAATTCTTTTGGTATGTTGGGTATCAACTCAGTAGTAATTATTGGCAAGGTATAGCATTCCACGTTAAAGAGCGACGCGCAGCCGAGCGCTTAATATTCAACGGAGACTACCGGATGACCCCGGCCGAAATCAGAGAAGAAGTCCTCGACATCCTCAGCGACATCGCACCCGATGAGGACCTCTCGAACCTCGACGACAACGTCCGCTTCCGCGAGCAGCTCGAGCTCGACAGCATGGACTTCCTCGATATCGTGATGGAACTCCGAAAGCGTTACCGCGTTCAAATCCCGGAGGACGACTACATCAACCTCGCCAGCATGAACACCACGGTGACGTACCTCGAACCGCTGATGAAAGACATCCAGCGCGAGAAGGTCTAACGCTCTGATTTCCCCTCCCTTTTAGGGAAGGGCCAGGGGAGGGTTCTGGTTCGAGCGCATTTTCTCTCGCTCCTCGCCACTCGTCCCTCGCTCCCCATGTACGACACTATCATCATCGGCGCCGGCATGAGCGGCCTCGCTGCTGGCATTCGCCTGGCGTACTACGAGCAGCGCGTCTGCATCCTCGAACGCCACTACACGATCGGCGGCCTGAACTCCTTCTATCGCCTTCGTGGCCGCGATTACGACGTCGGCCTCCACGCGCTCACTAACGTCACGCCTAAAGGCACCAAGACCGGCCCGCTCGCGCGCTTGCTTCGACAACTCCGCCTGAAGTGGGACGACTTCGCCATCGCCCCGCAACTCGGTTCCGAAATCGCCTTCCCTTCGAAGCGACTCAAGTTCGACAACAACGAGCGTACCCTTCGCGACGAAGTCGCTTGGGTATTCCCAAAAGAGGCCGACAACTTCGACCGCCTCGCGCGCGAAATCATCGATTACGACGATCTCTCCGAAACCCACGCGGGAATCTCCGCACGCGAGGTCGTGAGCTCCATCATTCGCGACCCGCTGCTCGTCGAAATGATCTTCTGCCCGCTCATGTACTACGGCTCGGCCCGCGAGAACGACATGGACTGGGGCCAGTTCTCGATCATGTTCCGCAGCATATTCTTGGAAGGGCTCGGCCGCCCCGCCGCCGGCGTGCGCCTAATCCTCAAGCATCTTGTGCGCAAGTTCCGTGCCCTCGGTGGCGAGTTGAAACTCCGCAGCGGGGTCAAACGAATCATCACCGAAAACGGCCGGGCCACCGGCGTCGTCCTTGATAACGACGAAGTGCTGGAAGCCCGCAACGTTGTCTCTTCCGCCGGTTGGTGCGAAACGATGCGGCTTTGCGACGATGGCCAGCCCGTCCTCAACTCGCGCGCACCCGGCCAGCTAACCTTCTGCGAAACCATCGCCTCGCTCGATGCCCAACCGCGCGACCTCGGTCACGACCTCACGATCACGTTCTTCAACGATCACGACAAATTCGCGTGGCAGAAGCCCGAAGAATTGTGCGACCTCCGCAGCGGCGTCATCTGCTCTCCGAACAACTTCGCCTACGACTCACCGCTCGATGACTGCACCATCCGCATCACGGCTCTCGCGAATTTCGACCGCTGGCGCGCACTCGAGGAGCCGAACTACCGCCTCGAAAAGCTCCGCTGGTACGACCGCATCTGCGAATCCGCTGTCCGCTTCGTGCCCGACTACCGCGCTCACGTGACCGATACCGACATGTTCACGCCGACCACCATCGTGCGCTTCTCCGGCCACGACAACGGTGCCGTCTACGGCGCACCGGAAAAACAATTCGACGGCCGCACCCACCTCAATAATCTCTTCATCTGCGGCACCGATCAAGGCTTTGTGGGAATCATCGGCAGCATCATCAGCGGCATCTCGATGGCGAATCAGCACTGCCTGACACGCGCGTAATTGATCGCAAATAGCGATCAGCCGCTTAACCGCGACGCGCAGCGGAGCGCTTCCGCCCCGCCACTTATCACTCGGGCAACCGCCCGCTCTCCACCTCCGGCAGCGGCCCCGTCAGCGCCTTCATAAACGCGACCAAATCCGCTTTCTCCTGCTCCGTCAAATTCAGTGGCTTCACCTTTTCATCCAGCCATTGGTTCGGGTGTCCACCCTTGTTGTACCACTCCACAACTTCCTCGAGTGTCTTCTGCGACCCATCGTGCATGTAGGGCGCGGTCAGCTCCACATTGCGAACCGTCGGCGTCTTGAATCGCCCTTTGTCCTTATCATCCTTCGTAATCTCGTATCGCCCCAGATCCGGCTCTTTCGCATCCATGCCGACGCCCAAATTGTGATACTGCTCGTCCGTGAAGTTCGCCCCCACGTGGCAAGCCGTGCAGCTCGCCTTACCAAAGAACAACTCGCCGCCCCGCTGCGCACTTTCACTCACCGCGTGCTCATCCGATGCTTTCTTCAATTCGACATACTTTTGATACATCGCCGGATCATCCTTCTTGAGCGCATCCAGATCATCCAAGTCCTCTTTGTACGCCTTGTTGAACGTGTTGTAGGCGTAGAAGTAATCCCACGGCGACGGCCCCGTCACAAGCGCCCGTTCGAAGCTCGCAATCGCCTTCGCGATGTTGTCGATATTGATGCCTTCGCCCGGGAAGACCTTTTCGAACTCGATCTTGTAGCCTTCGACATTCCCCAAGCACGAGACGCAAACATCGTGCGTGTTCGACATCTCGATCGGATTCGCAATCGGTCCCTTCGCCTGCTCTTCTAACGTGGCCGCCCGCCCATCCCAAAACTGCACGCTGCTCAAAATGCGGTTGTACGCGACGGGCGAGTTGCGTTTGCCCGTTTGCCCGCTCGTGCCGACGCCAAACTGGGTGTTCTTCGCATATCCAAATTCTGGTGAATGACATGTCGCACAGCTCACGGAATTGTCCTTC
>JABDGM010000062.1:0-18187 GCA_013286045.1 Planctomycetota bacterium
CGCGAAGCCGTATGGTGAATTTTGCTTCTGAGTTAACGTTACAGTTGGGCGTTGGTTTACCCCCTCCCTAACCCTCCCCGCAAGTGGGAGGGGACCGGAAAGGCTAGGCATTTAACAGCTATCGAAAAGAGTTGGAACGCCAGGGTAGGTTACTTGGGCGTCGACGATCTTGGCGAACGGCGGTAGTTCGTGGGGCTTGGTGTTGTGTGGGCCGATGATGTCGAAGACTTGCCAGCCGGTGGCGAGGAACTGGTCGGCGATGAGGCGGCGGTGGCACTGCCAAGGGAGGGCTTCGGCGCACATGATCGCGGTACGCGAGCGCTCGGCTAGGCTGCGGAGTTCGGCGAAGGCGGATTTGAAATCGTCGGTGAGCATGTAGTCGGCGTACGCGGCGAAGGCAGCCACGCGCCAGGCGGAGTTGGGCGACGCATTGCTCAAGGCACCCTCAACCCGGCCCTCTCCCGAAGGGCGAGGGAGAGATTTGCGACGGCCGCCGAGGGCGGGGAAGTGCGTGTAGGCGATGGTGGCCTCGGCGAGCGAGGCCGGGAGGGTATCGCGGCCGAAGTGTGGATAGCGGCGCGAACCGGGGAAGCGGCGGACATCGGCGAGATGTTCGATGCCGTTTTCGGCGAGCAGCGCGAGGAAATCGGCCAGCGGGCGGTTGGAGTGGCCGACGGTAAATACTGACGGCATCGGAGTGGGGGCGCGCAAGCAACCGCGTTTACGTCGCCGCTAAATGGCCACGGCGCACGCGACCAGCGGTCGCGGCTTGGTGTGAGTGGTTAATCAACTTCTTTCGAGTTGATCCAACTCATGAGCTTGCGAAGCTTTTTGCCGACGACTTCGACGGGGTGGTTCTTGTCCTTCTCTCGGAAGGCTTTGAATTTCGCGCCGCCGCTCTTGGCTTCGTCGATCCACTCTTTGGCGAACTTGCCTTCCTGAATTTCCGTCAGGATCTTTTTCATTTCCTTCTTTGTTTCGGCGGTGACGATGCGCGGGCCGCGGGTGTAATCGCCGTATTCGGCGGTGTTGCTGACGCTGTAGCGCATGTAGTTGAGGCCGCCTTGATAGAAGAGGTCGACGATGAGCTTGAGCTCATGCATGCACTCGAAATAAGCCATCTCGGGTTGGTAGCCGGCTTCGACGAGCGTTTCGAAACCTGCCTTCACGAGCGCGGCAGCGCCGCCGCAGAGGACGGCTTGTTCGCCGAAGAGGTCGGTTTCGGTTTCTTCTTTGATCGAGGTTTGGATCACGCCGCCGCGGGTGCCGCCGATGGCTTTGGCGTAGGCCATGCCGATTTTGAAGGTTTCATCGCTCGCGCCTTCGCTCGTGGCAATGAGGCAGGGGACGCCGCCGCCGGCGACGAATTCGCTGCGGACGAGGTGACCTGGGCCTTTCGGGGCGACGAGCAGGGCGTCGTGTCCTTGCGGCGGCTTGATGAAGCCGAAGTGGATGTTGAAGCCGTGGCTGCACATGAGGATCGCGCCGGGCTTGAGATTCGGCTTGATTTCTTTTTCGTAGAGGTCACCCTGCAGTTCATCGGGGACGAGGATGTTGATGACGTCAGCCTGTTTGGTAGCGTCGGCGGCGCTCATGGGCTTGAAGCCGTGGCTGATGGCGAGGTCGTAGTTCTTCCCGCCGGGGCGCTGACCGATGATGACGTTGACGCCGGAGTCTCGGAGGTTCTGAGCTTGGGCGTGACCTTGGGAGCCGTAGCCGATGATGGCGACGGTCTTGCCTTTGAGAGCATTGAGATCGGCGTCTTTGTCGTAATAAATCGTGGCTGCCATTTTATCTCCGAAGGATTTTAACCACGGAGACACGGAGGGCACAGAGAAAAGATGAAGTGAATATCGCTTCTCAATTCGTCTCTGTGCGCTCCGTGTCTCTGTGGTTAACTAATTGATTTTTTGTTTAAGCTTCGCCCGCATATTTACGCAGTCCGCCGCCGGCGTTTTGGCTGCGGTCGATGCTGCGGACGATCGCGATGCGACCGGAGCGGACAAGCTCGACGATGCCGAACGGCCGCATGAGATCGATGAACGCTTCGATCTTCCTTTCCTGGCCGGCGATCTCGACCGTCATTTGGTCGGGCGACACATCGACGATGCGGCCGCGGAAGATATCGGTGAGCTCGCGAATTTCCGAACGCTGGCCGGGCTTCATGCGGACCTTGATCAACATGAGATCGCGTTCGACGTGATCGTGTCCGCTCACGTCGTCGACGTGTACGACGGTGACGATCTTCTCGAGCTGCTTGCGGACCTGCTCGAGCACGTTGTCGTCGCCGACGACGACGAACGTCATCCGTGAAAGTCGAGGATCTTCGGTTTCGCCGACGGCGAGGCTATCGATGTTGTAGCCGCGCGAAGCGAACATGCCGGCCACATGGGCGAGCACGCCGGGGACGTTTTGAACGGTGGCAGAGAGGACGTGACGCATGGGCAAACAGTCGGGGGGACAGGAAACGGCGAACAGGTCGAGGCCCCTGGGTCCGCCGTTCTCTCGGTGGGAGAGAATATATGAGAATCCTCGATAATATCTGTCGAAAGACCCCAGAGCAACCGCCGCGGTTCGGGGAAAACCGCTGCAGGCAGCGGGATTCGAGATTTGGCCGCATTCCGGCAAATTTCGGCCAGCGAGGCAATTGCTTTGACGCCCGGCGAGAACGTCGACTATTCTGAATTGCTACATCATTTGAGGGGGCTTCTCGTGATTCGACGGCTTTGCTTTATTCTCGTGGCGGCGCTGCTGCCGGCCGCTGGCGTGCACGGTCAAGTCGTGCGGTTTCAGACATCCGTCGGCGATTTTGATTTGGTGCTCAATCCGACGAGCAACCCGGAGCTGCAGGGGCATGTCGATAACATGCTGCACTACGTTCTTAGCGGCTTATACGACGACACCGTGATCAACCGAGCGGCGAAGGAGGTAGATGGGATTACGCCGTTCGTGTTGCAAATGGGCAATTTTGAAACGCTGGGACCCACCGCGCCAGCGACGGTGAATGGTTTCCAAATGATTCCGATGTTCGATTCTATTGAAGGCGCTCCAGCGCAGCGGCTTGGACTTTCGAACACAATCGGCACCGTGGGGCTGGCGTTGCGGGGAGATGGTTCCGGAGGGACTGATCAGAATTCCGGCCAAAGCAGTTTTTACATCAACCTAAATGAGAACTCTTTTCTCGATCCAGATTTTGCCGTATTTGCTCAGGTCGCGAATTTGAAGACGGTCAATACGATCATGGCTTTACCTTCGGTCAACTTAACGCAGAATCCGACCTTCGGTGCGGACTCTGGCAACCTCGCATTTACAGAAGTGCCCGAGTTGCCGAACGGTAACCTGGTGTTTATTAAAAAAGCGTTCGTGGTCGTAAATAGCATGAACCCGAAAGGCGACTACAACGGGAACGGCAGAGTGGACGCCGCCGACTACGTAGCTTGGCGGAATTCACAATCGACAGAAGTCATCGGCGGCGGATTGATCGGAGATGGCAATGACAATGGCATCGTCGACGGCAGTGACTACAACACTTGGCGCGCTCACTTCGGAGCAGTCGCCGTTAGCGGTGCGGGTGCGGCGAACGTTCCGGAACCATCTGCGTTTGCGCTCACGCTCCTGATCGCCAGTGCCTGCGCCGCACAGCGATTTGAGCGAAGTGTGTAGGCGATTGCGCCCTATTCACGCGGAGGTGGGCCGTCGCCTGGAGGCGGCGGTGGGCCATCTCCGGGCGGGCCGCGGCGGCCGCCCCGACGTCGCGGTGGACCTTCGCCCGGAGGCGGGCCATCCGGGCCGCCCGGGCCTCCCGGTGGTGGACCCATCTGTTTTTCGAACGACGAGTCGGGCTTGCCGTGGAAGTAGCGCGGCACGAAGGGAAAGGTCGAGGTGGCGACGTAATAGTAGGTGCCATCGGGAAATTCGGGTGTCACGCCGGTGCGGCCATTCGCGCGGTCGAGGTCGCCGCTGCCTTCGACGAACTCGTAGTCTTGCACGAACGTGCCGTCGTATTTGCCGCCGGGGCCGGCGTCGCCGGTGGGGCGTTTGTCTTTCTTCAGGTGGTAACTCGACTGTAGTTTTTTGAGGGGTGAGGTGGCGTCGTCGGCTTTCGAGTGGCCGAACTCGGCGTACATCGGGTAGCCGTCGGCGGCGTAGGCGATGAGGAGCATCTTGTCTTTGCCGGCGTCTTTCTGCAGTCGCGTGATGAGGCCGGTGGGGAGGCCGTGGTAGTGATACGCGCCGGTGGGTTGCACGTGCGCGTGATTCTGATCGATGCCGAGATTCATCTTGCCCATGCCGTCGTAATTCCAGATGCGGTCGCGATCGACGCCGGGGCCCATGCGTGTCTCGCGACTTGGATGGCTGACGATCTTGTCGCCAGGATTCCACACTTCGGCAGTGCCAGGGTCGAACACGACACCGTTGAGCGCGACGCCGAAAAGATATCGCCGCAGCGGCATCGGCTCATCGAGCGGCGTTGGCTTGAGCGGCACTTCGAAGTGGTAGTGCTGCTCGCTGATCGAGTTCGGATTGCCGCGGTTTGGGAATTCGCCGGGTTTGTGATCGGGCAGGCCGTTGGCGTCGATGATTCGCTTGTCACCCTTTGTGGTGATCGTCGCTTTGCTGCGATCAGCATAGTCGTCGTGGTCGCCTTCGTGAGCAAACGCCGGCGCTGCGATCGCCAGCGCGGACAGAAGTATCATCAAACGCATGATGTGTTCCTGACGAATAGAAGAGAGCAGGGGACGAGTTCCAATCGCCGAGGGGAATGTCGCATCCCGGGCGGCTGGAGTCAATGAACCCCGATGACCGATAAGCGGTCCGCTAAATTCTGAATCTGCCGCTAGAAAAGTCGCAACTGGCCGCTCGTCGGTGGCGGCGGCTGGAAGGCCGCGGCATTCAGCGGCCAACGGTGCTCGTTGAAGCCAAGCTTCTTGGCCCACAGATCAAATGTGTTCGCGATGAGTTCTGCCATGTTACCCGTGCCCACTTGCCGACGACCGAACTCGGAGTCGCTCATTTGACCGGACCGGACCGAACGGATGAGCGATTTCACACGCTCGGCTTTGTCCGGGTAACACCGCTCGAGCCAATCGACGAACACCGGTCGCACGGTCGTTGGCAGGCGAAGCATTACGTAGCTTGCGTGGTCGGCCCCCGCCTCCCGAGCCGCAGTAAGAATTGCCGGGATCTCGCTATCGTTGATCCCTGGAACTATCGGCGAAGTCATCACGTTGGTCGAGATGCCGGCTGCAGAGAGTTCGCGAATTGCGCGCAGCCGCGATTCCGGCGAGCTCGTTCGCGGCTCCATCGTGCGGGCGAGTTTGGCATCGAGCGTCGTGATTGATATCGACACGCGTACTGCATGGTGGCCGGCCAGCTTCTGCAGCAAGTCGATATCGCGGCAAACGAGCGCGTTTTTGGTCACGATGCCGATCGGCTGGTTACACTCGGCGGCAACAGCGACGCAACCGCGCGTGATGCGAAATTCGCGCTCCGCTGGTTGGTAGCAGTCCGTGACGCCGGAGAAGGCGATCGTTTCCGGCGTCCAGCTTGGCTTCGCCAAAAACTCGCGCAGCAGTTCGGGCGCGCGGTGCTTCACGAGCACCTTCGTTTCGAAATCGAGGCCGGCGCTCATGCCGAGGTATTCGTGTCCTGGGCGGGCGTAGCAGTAGCTGCAACCGTGCGAGCAACCGCGATAGGGATTCACGCTGTAGCGGAAGCCGATGTCGGGGCTGTCGTTTTCAGCGACGATCGATTGCGATTCATCAACGAGGTACTGCGTCGGCGGGCGGCCGAGCTCGGCCAGATATTCCTCATCCCCCTCGACGTGTTCCAGATCTTTTTCGATCTGCACCTTGAGATAAGGATTCGCCGTTTGAATCGCTGCGCCGCGGCCTTTGATCGAGCCAGACATAACAGATAGTGTACGTTCTTACACGTCTATGTCAATCGCGGATGAGGTTGGCAATTTTACGGCCCGTGGTGCTTAACGGCAGTTGCGGCAGCGTAGATCGAGCTTGCCAGCGAACTTCCGCGGACTCGTTTGCTCGCACGCGGCCTTCGAGATAAGCGGCGTCGTAGCAATCGAGCGTGATGCGGAACCGAGTAACGCCATGCCGAAGTGTTTTGAAAAGCGAGCCGGGCGCGCACGCGATGCCGGTTTGGGCTGCGACTTTCTCCGCGATTTCGCGTTTGGCGAAGAGGGGCCCGCTGGCTTCGAGTTCGAAGCGTGGAAAATCCCACAGGCCGGCCCAGCGCTCTTTTTCGCCGCAACGGCGCAGTAGGACGCTGCCGTTTTTACGCACGACGACGGCAGCTTCGCGGAGTTCGGTGAAGGTTTGCTTTGGCTTAGCCGCGGGTATTTCGCGTTGAAGTCCGGCGGCGTTCGCAGCACACACGCTTGCGAGTGGGCATTCGTGGCATTTCGGTTCGGCTGGCGTACAAACTAGCGAACCTAGCTCCATGAGCGCTTGGTTGAAGCGGGCAACGTCTTTTTGCGGCAGGATTTCTTCGGCGAATTGCCACAGCGTGCGTTGCCCGGCCGCAGAAGTGGTCTCGCCAGTGTAGCCAATGAGGCGACTGAAGAGTCGGACTGTATTCGCTTCCACAATCGGGGCACGCTTGTTGAATGCGATCGACGCGATCGCGCCGGCCGTGTAACGGCCGATGCCGGGTAGAGACTGCAGCGCATCGAGCTCATGCGGAAACTCGCCGGAATGCTCTTCAACGACTTTCATTGCGGCGGCGTGAAGTTGCCGAGCCCGACGGTAGTAACCGAGGCCTTCCCACAAACGTAAAACCTCAGTTTCGTTCGAAGTGGCGAGACTCTCTACATTCGGAAACGCGGCCACGAAGCGCGTGAAGTAGTCGCGCACCGTGGCGACCTGCGTTTGCTGCAGCATGATCTCGCTGATCCACACACGGTAGGGATCCTGCGATTTACGCCACGGCAGATCGCGGGCGTTTTTTGCGTACCACGCGAGAAGGCGTCGCCGCAGCGATTGCTTTTGTGCCGACGAGAAGTGGGAAGTTGATTGCCGTGGTTTACGAGAGCGATCCGTCGCGGTGGCCATGCGCTCAATTCTCACGCAAAGGCGCGAAGGCGCAAAGGGTTGGCAGGTTTAGTTTGCGACTTCTTCGCGCCTTGGCGCCTTTGCGTGAGACACGATCGGCGCGATGGTGACGAGATTCGCTGGTGTCGCGGCGGAATTCGACGGGCAATTCGAGCACGCACCGCAGGCTCCGGCTTTGCGGCGAGTGAAGTGCAGCCAGCCACGGCGAGCCAGAAATGCTCCGGCGGCGACGGCGATCAGGATGGCCACAATGTCTTGCATCGTTTGATCGTCAGCTAATGATGCGTATGCCGATTTGGTATGTCAGCAACGCGCCGACGTACGCCAATATCGTCATGTAGGCGAACGTGAAAATTGGCCAGCGCCAGCTGTTGGTTTCTCGGCGGATCACGGCGAGCGTCGCGGCGCATTGGGCGCACAGCGCGAAGAACACCATGATCGACAGCGCTACTGGTAAATTATAGACCGGCTTGCCGGTGTCGTCCCACTTGGCGGCTTTCAACTGCGAGGCGAGGCGGTTCTGGTCTTCTGCGTTGTCGACATCGACTTTCGGGCCGAGTTGGTAGATGACGCCCAATACACCCATCACGACCTCGCGTGCTGGGAAGGATGCGATCGCAGCGCAGCCGATCCGCCAATCCCAGCCGAGCGGCCGGACGGCAGGCTCGATAAATTGGCCCGCCCGACCTAAGAAGCTGTACCGCTGGTGCAGGCTCGCTTCTAGGTCGTCGATGTTTTCCTGTTTGTCGAACTCGGCGAGAGCGGCAGCATCGTTTTGAACGGCGGCACGTTGGGCAGCGACGTCGGCCGCCACCTGCTCTTTGGCTCGCGGATAGTAGGCAAGCGCCCAAACAACGATCGTGACGGCGAAAATCACGGTGCCGGCCCGCACCAAGAATGCCCAGCCGCGTTCCCACATGCGGTGAAACACCGTGCGGAACGACGGCATTTTGTAACTCGGCAGCTCCATGACGAACGGCGGTGTTTGGCCGCGGAGCAGCGACTTCTTGAGTACCCACGCCACGCCAATGGCAACGATCGCCCCGACGCTATACATCGCGAGTAGCACCATCCCCTGCAAGCCGAGCAGGCCGCCGAGGAAATACTGCGCGGGAACGAACGCGCCGATCAAAATCACGTACACCGGCAAGCGGGCCGAACAGCTCATCAGAGGTGCGATGAGTATCGTGGCCAATCGGTCGCGGCGATTTTCTATCACGCGCGTTGCCATGATGCCCGGCACCGCACAAGCAAACGACGACAGCAGCGGAATAAACGATTTGCCGCTGAGGCCGACGCCGGCCATGAGGCGGTCCATCAAAAACGCAGCCCGGGCCATGTAGCCGCAATCTTCGAGCAAGGCGATGAAGAAAAACAAAATGAGGATCTGCGGTAGGAAGACGACGACCGCACCTAGGCCGCCGATCACTCCATCAACGATGAGCGAACGCAGCGCACCCTCGGACATTAATCCTTCGACGTATCCGCCAAACGCATCGACGACGTTTTTGATCGCGTCCATGATTGGCTGCGCAACGTTAAAAATCGACGAAAAAATCACCGCCATCGTGGCGATGAAAATCAGCGTGCCCCACACTTTGTGCGTTAGGACCGCGTCGATGCGATCAGTCGTTGTGTGTTGGTGCCCGTCTGGTCGGCGCGTGACGCCGTTCACCACTCGCGCGACCCAGTCGTAGCGGGACATCGCTTCGACGGCCGGGACCGGCATGCCGGCCGCGGCAAGCGACTCACGCGCGGCCCGCAATTTCTGCGAACCAGCCGTCGCGGTGCCGTTTAGCAATTCGCCTTCCAGGTAGCCGTCGCCATCGAGCAGAAGTCGCTCGACGAGGAACGTCGGCACTGGCCGCGACGAATTCTCATTGAGCCAAGTGCTTAGTTCGGTGGCGTGTTTTTGGAACGCGGGCGGAAACGGATTCTCGCGTTCGCGAGGTGCCTGCTCGGCCTCGGCGGCCAATGCGGCTTGTAGTTTTTCTAGCCCGACGCGTCGATTGGCTTGCACTTCGACCACCGGAACACCGAGACGCTGCGAGAGCGCTTCGGCATCAATTTCGATCTGCCGATCTTTCGCCACGTCGACCATGTTGAGCGCGACGACCGTCGGCAGGCCAAGTGACAACACCTGGCTCAGCAGATACAGATTGCGCTCAAGATTGCTCGCATCAATGATCGAAAGCACAACGTCTGGCGATTCGGTATGCTCACGGCGACCGAGCAGGACGTCGACCGTCACCATTTCGTCCGGCGACCGGGGCGCGAGGCTGTACGTGCCGGGCAGATCGATGAGCTCAAAATGCTTGTCGCCGCACCGCATCGCGCCGGTCTTCTTCTCGACCGTCACGCCGGGGTAATTACCCACCCTTTGCCGCACGCCAGCGAGCGCAGTGAACAGCGTCGACTTGCCCGTGTTAGGATTGCCGACGAGGGCAACGCGAATCGTTTTAGGCGGGGCGGCAGTTTTCACGGGAAGAAATCAACCACGGTGGCACGGAGAACACGGAGGAAACAAAATACAATTTTAATTTGCTTTCTTCTCCGTGATCTCCGTGCCTCCGTGGTCAAAAAAATGCCTTGTTGTTTATTACTATGTCGATTCGATCTCAATTTGCTGCGCTTCGTGCTTCCGCAGGCTTAGTCGGTAGCCGCGGATTTCGAATTCGAGCGGGTCGCCGAGCGGGGCGGTGCCGATGCGGCGGATTTCGGCGCCGGGCGTGATGCCCATCTCCAAAATGCGGCGGCCGATTTCGTCGACTCCGACGACGCGTGCGACTCGTCCGGCCTGGCCGACTTCAAGCTCGGCCGCCACGCGTGTCATGCGGGCATCCTTGTGCGGACCAGCACGCGCGAATTCGCGTCTTCGCGGAAGCAGAGCTTACTGCCTTCGACGCGGATGATGCACGGCGCTCCGTTGCGAATCATCTCGAGGCGGGCGCCGGTGCGCAGACCGAGTTCTTCGAGCCGGCGAACTTGTTCGGGAGCGCCGATCAATTGACCAACTTCGGCAACTTGTCCGCGGCGAAGAACGGCGAGAGGCATCAAATCGGGCATTGAACGGCTCTCAACGCAGAGGCGTGGATTGAGAACGATTCTCAATAACTTCTATCGACCGATTGTAGGGCGGCGGAGCGGCTTTTTCAACAGGGCTGAGGCACCAGGTTGCCGTAGATTGGGGGAGTTTGCGGTGGCGGCAGGGTAGGGCGGTTGATTTGCGGCCGATTTTGATAGTTTAGACCGGAGGGCACGACCCTCCGGATATACCAAGGTTTGAAGGGTTTGTCGCTTTATGAGGCGGCTTTCATGGCGGCGACCATATCCACCACGGCTTTCTTGCCATCCTCGAAGAGCATGAGCGTGTTGTCGGCGGCAAAGAGGGGGTTTGGGATACCGGCAAACCCCGGACTGAGACTTCGTTTCACTACCACGACCGTGCGAGCGTCGCCGACATTGAGAATCGGCATGCCGGCGATCGGGCTCTTGGGGTCGGTGTTCGCGAGCGGGTTCACGACGTCGTTCGCGCCGATGACGATCACCACGTCGGTTTGCGCGAAGCTCGGATTGATCTCGTCCATCTCCTTCAATTTGTCGTACGGGATGTCGGCTTCGGCGAGGAGAACGTTCATGTGGCCGGGCATGCGGCCAGCGACGGGATGAATGGCGAACTCTACTTCGGTGCCACGCTCTTCGAGCATGTGGAAGAGCTCGCGGACGGCGTGCTGCGCTTGCGACACGGCCATGCCGTAGCCCGGGACGACGACGACGCGGCGAACGCCGTCCAGCAGCATGGCCACATCCTCTGCCGTGGCGGACTTCACCTTGCCGCCGTACACATCGTCGGCCGCTGCGACTTTGCTCGCATCCATGCGACCGAATAGCACGTTGGTGAAGGACCGGTTCATCGCCTTGCACATGATGATCGACAGGATGAGGCCCGACGAACCATCGAGCGCGCCGGCTACGATCAGCAAGTAGTTGTTGAGGACGAATCCCATCAAGCTGGCCGACAGACCGGCGTAGGAATTGAGTAGCGAGATCACCGTGGGCATGTCGGCGCCGCCGATGGGAATCACCAGGCATAAACCGAACGCGAGGCCGAGCAGGATCAGAACCGGAAAGAGGACGTGCGTCAGCGGGCTGACGGCGAGCCAAATGGCGACGAGGATCGCCGCGCCTAGCAGCGAGAAGTTGATCACGTTCTGATTCGGGAGGCCTTTGATCGAGCTCGGAATCAGATCTTGCAGTTTGCCGAACGCGACAAGGCTGCCGGTGAATGTAAGGCAGCCGAGCAGAACTTCGATGGCCAAAACCGCGGTCTCGAAATGGTCAGGGGTGAACTTTATGCCGGACTCTTCGCTCCATAGACCGTATAGCCAGTAGTAATGAGCGGTGCCAACCAGGGCTGCGGCGAGCGCGCCGAACGCGTGTGATAACGCCGTCCGTTGCGGCACTGCGGTCATCGGCATCCAAATCGCCATGGGCGCGCCGATCAGGGAGCCGAGGACCACTCCGATCAGTACCCACTTAATCGAAACGGCCTGAAAAATGAGAAGGGTTCCGACGATCGCGACGACCATGCCGACTTCGCCCGCGCGAACACCCTTCCGCGCAGTCCGCGGATGGCTCAGCCATTTCAGGGAGAGTATGAAAAGTGCAGCAGCGGTAAGGTACGATGCGCCACCGACCAAGCTATTGGCGGCGGCCGACGATTCGAGCGCATAATTTGCAACTGCCTGGGGCGTAACTTCCGCTAGGAGCAGTGGAATGGCCGAAAGACCGTCATTTACCATCGGGTGTCTCCCGACGGAACATTTTTAGCATGCGATCGGTAATCCAAAACCCGCCGACGATGTTCGTTGTCGCGGCGATAACACCGAGCGTGCAAAGGAACGTAATCCAACCCGATCCACCAGTCGTGATGCCTTCGGCCATCACTTGAATGGCGGCGACGATCGAGATGGCGGAAATCGCGTTCGTCAGTGACATCAGCGGCGTGTGCAACAGTGGCGACACGCGACGAATCACTTCCAGCCCCAAAAATGTGGAGAGGAGGAAGACGAATAACTTGGCTTCGAGGTTGTACATGAGGGCACATGATACGGGATTGGACGAGTGAGTGCAGACATTAAACCATGCGCGCTTCAGCTGTGCCACCTCGACGCCACACCGCAAGTGCATAGAACAGTTGACAGCCCCCGGCTCCGCCGGGGGTTCTTACGACGTTGTGTCATGCAATGCGGTACCATTCCGGTTATTGGCCAGCGCATAAAAAACCCCCGGCAGAGCCGGGGGCTGATGTGCGAGTATTACAGCGGGCCGTCGAAGCGAAATTAGCGCTTCGAGAACTGCGTTCCACGGCGGGCGCCGCGGAGACCTGGCTTCTTACGTTCCTTCATACGGGCATCGCGAGTGAGGAAGCTCTTCTCGCGGAGCTTGGCGTCCAGATCGCTGTCGTACTTCATCAGGGCCCGGGCAATGCCTTGCATGCAAGCGCCAGCCTGGCCCGTGCTGCCACCACCGTGGACGAGAATTCGCACGTCCACGTTGCTCAGGACGCCGGCGTGTTCCAGCGGCGAGAGGACTGCTTTGCGGTCCTGCTGAACCTTGAAAAAATCATCCAACTCGCGATCGTTGATCGTGATCTTGCCGTTGCCGGCGCGAATTCGCACGCGGGCGACCGAGGTCTTGCGGCGGCCAGTTCCGAGAGCATCGACGACTTTTTCTGCGGTGGGCATGGCGAATACTTACTGAATCGGTTGTAGCTGGACTCGTGAGAATCCGGCTGGTGTAGTTGCGTTGTCTCCGGATTCTTGCGAATCCAGCTACGTAGTTATTCGTTACTTTGCGACCAGCTCCAACGCTTCCGGCTGTTGAGCCTGGTGCGGGTGCTCGGCGCCTTTGTAAATCTTGAGCTTCGTGATCATCTTGAACGCGAGCTTGTTCTTCGGCAGCATGCGGCGAACGGCCTCGTGCAGAATCATTTCCGGCTTGCGTTCCAATCGCGTGGTGGCCGAAACGGTTCGCTGGCCCGGGTAGCCGGTGTACCAAGCGTACTCCTTCTGCTCCCACTTCTTGCCGGTGAACTTCACCTTCTCGGCATTGATGACGACGACGAAATCGCCCGTATCAATATGCGGCGTGTACTGCGGACGATGCTTGCCCATGAGCAGCACAGCAATGCGGCTCGCGAGCCGGCCGACGACCTGATCCGTGGCATCAATAATGTGCCACTTCTGTTCGACTTCGCCCGGCTTGGCCATGTAAGTTTTATTCATCATTCGTTCGTCGCCCGTATGCGTAGGTCAGGCGGTAGCCTGACGATCGAGATTCCGCGGAACTTCAGGCTGAAAGCCCGGCCTACGGAGAGTCACCAATTATTGGGAATCCAACAGTTTACCGCAGGCCGAATGGGGCTACAAGGGCGGGAAAAACGCCATGTAACCGATTGATTTCCCATTGCCCGCGGCGCCGCCAAAATCGACGTCTTGCGGCGATCCCACAACATCCCGCGGATGCCAATAGGTATGGAGATGGCTCCGGAATCGGCTGCACAAACAAATTGGGACCCAGCTCCACGCCTTTGACTAGGAAACTGAAGTCGGGTTCGTGAAAGCCATCCGCGCTGGAGTGTCCGGCAAGATAATTCAAGTATATTCGAGAATCAGTGCCAAAGTTTGCGGTGAATTGATTAGCGAACTTTACTGGATCAGTTGAGTTCGCATTATTTTCGCCGCCGAGCAGGTAATCTCCGACTGGTAATACCAGCGGACCACCGGGAATCGCGGTCTTTCGCCAAGGGCCATCAAGTACCGCCGATGTGCCGGATGGAACTACAACGCCCTGTCCAAGTGAACCAAGTAAATTTAGGTCGGACGGCCCTGGGTCTCCAATCGGGGAAATAATTTTCCAGAGACCGATTCGATGTGCGTGCGACAACCCGTCGCCATTTGCGTCGTACCAAGCAACATCGGTCACGGTAATTGGGGATGACACGTGGAATCCCCACCCCCATGTCTGATTTGTACTTGGCTCATTGAAACCGGTAGGATACTTACTCGGAATGTCATCGGGATTAATCCCGAGCAAAGACACGGGCTGTGCATCCACAGTTAATCCCGTAATTAACACCAATAAGACAGCTGCAAATAGCGGGAACTTCATTTGTGATTCTCCGAGACAAAGCGAACTTGTCTTCTTGCAAACCCTAGCATACCCCCCTCTACTTGGCCTATTTGCCATGCTAACAAAGAGGGGCCATGAATCAAGAGAAAATGGTCCGAAGCTAATGTTGCTTTGACTACGCTTTACTGCGCAACCGCTCCTCCAACTCCTTTATCTGCCCCTGCAACTTCTCAATCAGCGGCCCCACAATCGCCTGCGGAAACCGCCGATGAATATGCTGCGAGCAGTTCATGTCCCAGGCTTCCACATCGAACACAATCGCCCGCTGCACTTTGCCCGGCTTGTAGTCCTTATCGCGTAGCCGTTCGACGAGCGCAGGATCGTCCTCGACCACGCGGGCCCGACCCCAAATCTTCACCCGCCGCTGGTCGACGTAGTCCATCAAGTAGATGAGCGCCTTCGGGTTCTCCGACAGGTTGCCGAGCGAGATGTACTGCTGATTGCCGGCGAAGTCGTCCCAACCGAGCGTGTGCTCGTCGATGACCTTCAAGAACCCCGGCCGGCCACCTTTATATTGCACGTACGGCTGACCATCGGCACTCGCCGTGGCGAAGTAGAACATATCGAGCTCCCCAATGAACGCCGCCAGCTCATCGGTTACGGTGGTCTCCCAGCCCTGACCGCCCTCAACCTTCGCATACAGGTCGCGAGAATGCTTCGCCGTCTGAACGGCCTTCACCGCGGGCGAGAAAGCGACATCGCTGGGATAATGGGGCGTAGTCATATTTCAAGCCATGGAAAAATCACACTTGCAGCCCCCGGCTTTGCCGGGGGTTTTTGAGACTTCACAAAACCGAGCAGTTGTTCAAACCCCCGGCAGAGCCGGGGGCTGCCTAACTTTTATTTCCCGAATGCTCATTCTTAATTGTTTCGTCGCGAACGCTTCCACAGCGCGACTCCCCACACACCCAAAAAAGCCGCCATGCAGCCCATAATAATTAGCGGCTTCCGCAAATCATGCTTGGGCGCGTCGGCCCCCAGCTGAAGGTAGGCGCCCGTGGCAAACATCCCCGCCCAAGCCACAAGCACCACGGCCAGTACGCCGAGCGGCAACCATTTTTTTCGCGTGTTATCGTTCATATCAGAAATGAATGACCAATGACCAAATCCCAATGACCAGTGTTCGGTACACGATCTTTTTTGGTCATTGGTGCTTGGTCATTGGTCATTACTCGCTTGTGCCTTAAACTAGTGCAATTCTAGAAAAGTGAGTCAAGTCGCCGTAATTTCCGCCAGGAGCCAGTGTCATGATCGTGGGTGTGCCGAAGGAAGTAAAGCTGGATGAGTACCGCGTTGCCATGTTGCCCGTGGGCGTGGAAGAACTCACCCGCCGCGGTCATAAGGTACTCATCGAAGCTGGCTCTGGCACCGGTTCGGGCCTGCCCGATCAAGACTACAAAGACGCCGGCGCCGAGATGATCGGAGGCCCCGAAGAGATCTTCGCCCGGGCAGACATGATTGTGAAGGTAAAGGAACCGCAGAAGGAAGAGATCGCTAAAATCCGCAAAGGCCAAGTCGTCTTCACGTATTTCCACCTTGCCGCTGACAAAGAGCTCACCGATGGCCTCCTCGCTAGTGGCTCGACGTGTGTTGCCTACGAAACGCTCGCCGACGACCAAGGCCGCCTGCCGCTGCTCACGCCGATGAGCGAAGTCGCCGGCCGGATGAGCATTCAGGAAGGCGCGAAGTATTTGGAGCGCCCGCAACAAGGCCGCGGCATCTTGCTCGCCGGCGTGCCGGGCGTCGCGCCGGCTCACATCACGATCCTCGGTGGCGGCATCGTCGGTGCGAACGCGGCCAAGATCGCCGCCGGCTTCGCGGCCGACGTCGCGATCCTCGACATCAACATGGAACG
The DNA here is from genome assembly GCA_013286045.1 of Planctomycetota bacterium. Lineage (GTDB taxonomy): Bacteria > Planctomycetota > Planctomycetia > Pirellulales > Lacipirellulaceae > JABDGM01. The sequence goes on from JABDGM010000062.1 coordinate 16,120, forward strand.
CCTTCGCTACCTCGATGACGTCATGCCACCGAACGTCGATTGCCTCTTCAGCGATCGCCACACGATCCGAGAGCAGCTAACGCGTGCCGACCTCGTCATCGGCGCGGTGCTGATTCCCGGCGCGAAGGCCCCGATGCTGGTCAGCCGCGAAGACCTCGGCCGCATGAAACCAGGCAGCGTGATCATCGACGTCGCCATCGACCAAGGCGGCTGCATCGCCACGAGCAAGCCCACGTCGCACAGCAAACCGACGTACATGGTCGACGAAATTCTGCACTATTGCGTCACCAACATGCCGGGCGCCGTTGGCCGGACAAGTACGTTCGCCCTTTGCAACGTCACGCTTCCATGGGTCATCGAGATCGCTCAGCGCGGCATCGAAAACGCGGCCAAAGACCTCCGACCGGTCGCCCGCGCCATTAACTTGGCCGGCAATGAAGTCACGAACAAGCCGGTGGCCGATACGTTCGGCTACAACTGCTCGCAGCGGTACAAGGTGGCTTAGTGATGTGGAGGAGTTTCAGCAGATCGCCTTTTGAACTTTCGTAGAATATGCTTGTAGTATGAAGATCACGCAAGCCAAAGCGTTAGCAAACCATCGCCTCGAACTACGATATGATAGTGGCGAGACTGGAAGTGTCGACCTTTCTGCGCTCGTCGGCCGGGGTGTGTTCGCAGTATGGAGCGATCCAATTGTGTTTAACTCAGTTCGAGTGACCGCCGAGGGCGCGCTCGAATGGCCTGGCGAAATCGATCTGTGTCCCGATGCACTTTACTTGCAAATGACGGGCAAACCGGCTCAAGATGTTTTCCCTTCACTGAATCAGCAACCTGCGCATGCCTGAAATCTCACGGTTTTACGGCATTGTGATTCGCATATTCTTCGGCGACCATCTGCCGCCACACTTCCACGCCGTCTACGGCGAACACTCCGCAAAGATAGATATCACGACACTGGCCGTATTCGACGGCCGACTGCCGGCACGTGCATTAGCACTCGTGATGGAATGGGCAGCGCTCCATCAGGCCGAATTGCTCGAAGCATTCAACCGAGCCGCCAACATGCAGCCGCCGGGAAAGATTGAACCTTTGCCATGACAAAGCACTTCGAAACACTTCGCTGGCATGGTGACACCGGCGGCCACCTCGTGCTGCTCGATCAAACGCGATTGCCGACGGAAGCAGTGTATCTCGACTGCCGCACGGTGGAAGATGTGTGGCAAGCCATCAAGCAGCTGAGCGTGCGCGGCGCACCGGCCATCGGCGTTGCCGCGGCGTACGGCGTTTGCGTTGGCGTTCAAGCCGGTCGCGAAGTGAATGAAGTATGCGATTATCTCGCAACAAGCCGGCCCACAGCCGTGAATCTGTTCGCCGCGCTCGATCGGATGCGCGCCGCAGCCGGCCGCGACCATCAGCGAATCGGTTCGCTACTTGAAGTGTTGCTGGCCGAATCGCGTGCAGTCGACGCCGAAGATCGCCAAATGTGTGAGCGCATGGCGAATCACGGCGCGGATTTGCTGGGGGATCTGCCGATCGGCTCGGGCATCCTCACCCACTGCAACGCCGGCGCGCTCGTCTCCGGCAGCGGCGACGGCACGGCGCTGGCCGTCATCTTCGAACTCGCCCGCCGCGGCAAACAGCCTCGCGTGTTTTCAGATGAAACCCGTCCGCTGCTGCAAGGCGCCCGGCTCACGATGTGGGAGCTCATGCAGCGTGGCATCGATTGCACGCTGATCTGCGATTCGGTCGCAGCCCAAGTCATGCGCGAGGGCCGCATCCAAGCCGTAATCACGGGCGCCGATCGCATCGCGGCCAATGGTGACACGGCCAACAAAATCGGCACATACAGCGTCGCAACCCTTGCCCGTGCTCACAACATCCCGTTCTACGTCGCGGCACCAGTCACTACGTTCGACCTATCGATCGCGACTGGTGATGAAATCCCCATCGAGCAGCGCGCCGCCGAAGAAATCACACGCGGCTTTGGCAAACAAACAACGCCAGACAATGCGAAAGTGTACAACCCCGCGTTCGACGTGACGCCAGCCGAACTCATCGCCGCAATCAT
>JABDGM010000062.1:18201-21903 GCA_013286045.1 Planctomycetota bacterium
CACCACGGCTACGGTTCGCGCAACACTCGGCCCGGCAGCCCCCGGCTCTGCCGGGGGTTAGCACCGCGTATCACGTCGCCAAAATCTCGGGCGTCGTTAGCCAATGCAAAATCGGCGTCGTCGCCATCGTAGTGACGAGTGCCATCAGCACCATCATCGCAAACAGCGTCGGCGAAATGACACCCATTTCCAAGCCGATATTGAGCACGATCAGCTCCATCAGCCCGCGTGTGTTCATCAGCACGCCGAGCGCGGAGGACATCCGCCAGCTCTGCCCGGTAACTTTCGCGGCAGCGAACGTGCCGCCGAATTTGCCTAGTGTCGCCACGAGAATGATGATTGCCGTGAACGCCCACGCTTGAACGCCGGAAACGAGCCCGATCTCCGTCCGCATGCCGGTGTACGCAAAGAACGCCGGCAACAGCAAAATCTGCACGATGTCTTCCAGCTTATGGCGAAAGTCGACCGCCACTTCGGAGTCATGCGGAATGATCGCACCCAACAAGAACGCGCCAAAGATGGCGTGAATGCCAATCCACTCGGCCGTCATGGCTGAGAACAGTAGCCCCACCAGCACCCACACCGCCATTCGCTGTTGTGGTGTGTCTGACGCGTGACCCAGGAACCGCACCGCGAACGGCCGCACGACGAACAGCATGATCGCGATGTATCCCAGCGCATACAGAACAGTCTGCACAGCACCGCCCATTTGAGACTGCGCAACGCCTACAACAAACGCCAACAGGCACCAGGCCGTCACATCGTCGATCGCAGCGCAACTTATTGCGATGACGCCAAGCGCCGTATGCTCGATCTTCCGATCCGTCAGGATTCTAGCCAGCACAGGAAAGGCCGTGATCGACATCGCGATGCCCATGAATAGCGCGAAGCTCATGAAGCGCGTATTCGCGGGAGCGTAGTGCGGATAAATCCAGAGTGCCAAAATCGTGCCGAGCAAAAAAGGCACTAAGATGCTCGTGTGCGAAATTGCGACGGTGGAGTGCGCCTTCGATTTAATTAAGCCGGCGTTGAGCTCGAGCCCCACCAGGAACATGTAAAGGATGACACCGATTTGCGCAATGATGCCCAAATAAGGAGCGACATCGTTCGGCAAAACGAACTGCTGTGCCGCTGGCAAAATTTGGCCAAGCAGCGATGGTCCCAACATGATGCCGGCCACCATTTCACCAATTACTCGCGGCTGCCCCACGTACACAAACAGCTTCCCCATCCAGCGTCCGAGTAGCAGGATCGAGACGAGTGCTAGCAGCACGTGGTAAAGCGGACTGAGCTTGTGCGCGGCGGCGACTTTCGTTGTCGCTTCGGCCGCGCTGGACATAGTAGTAAGCTGCTCGCCGTACGACAGCACCGCGAAGATGAGGCCGATAAACACGGCCGCAACGACCAGATAACCGAGCACAATTTGCACTACCGACCAATGGGCCGATTTCGTTCGCGCAGCCATGTTCGCATTCATCTCGTTAGCTCCAGTTTGGAGCCGTGATTTTCATTGCTATCGCCGATTAGGGTCAAGATCAGAGTTATGACCACTCGCGGCGATCGGCGCTAGCAAACACGCGCTCGATGACCCGCATATTTGCAACCGCGTCCGCAAGCGGCGTCGGCACCGGCGCGTTGTCCAAAATCGCGCGGCCAAACGCATCTGCTTGCAGCGTGTATTGATTGCACACCGGCAAATTGATCTCCTCCGTTTGTTCCCCGTTCTTTCCCTTTGCTTGCAACCACATCCGGCACGGACGATCGGGGGGTGCATTAAACGGAATCTCAATCTCGATGCAACCTTCCGTGCCGAAGATGTTCACCCGCTGGTAGGAAGCCATTTGCGTACTGCATGTGAACGTCGATGTGCCGGCGTCGAATTCCATCACGGCCGAAGTCAACCGATCGACCTTCGTTTGTGGATCGCGGTCGATCTGCCCCAACACGCGCGTCGGTTCGTCGCCAAAAATGAATCGCGATAATGAAATCGGATAGCAACCGATATCCATCAGCGCGCCACCGCCAATCTCTAACTGATTGCGGATGTTTTGGACGTCGTTGTTGAAGTAGGAGAAGCCCGTTTGAATCGTTTTGAGTTCGCCGATTCGGCCTTCACGAACGATCTCGCGTGCCTTGATCCATTGCGGATGAAAGCGATACATGAACGCTTCCATAACCTTCACTCCTGAATGGGCGGCTGAAAACTCCGCCAACTGCTCCGCCTCGGCGACTGATAACCCAATCGGCTTTTCACACAGAACATGCTTACCGGCCGCGATTGCCTGCATCGACCACGAAACGTGCAGATGATTCGGCAGCGGAATGTAAACCGCCTCGACATCTGGATCGGCCAGCAGCTCGTCGTAGGAGCCGTACGCTTTTTCGATCCCTAGCTGCTTGGAGGCAGCCTGTGCAGTTGATAGCTGCCGCGACGCAATCGCGGTCACGACGCTTGTCGCGCTTGATTGCGTGGCAGGAATGACTTTCTCACGCCCAATTTTGGCCGTGCTCAGCACGCCCCAGCGAATTTTGCTCATACCGCGAACATCCAAAATATTTAGCCCCCGGTCAATGACCGGGGGTGAATTGCATATAATTCTGCAGTCCGCGGCTTCTCTTAATCAGGCGCCCACCACGCATTATGGAACAGCAAGAAAATCCGTCCATCGGCGAATACCTAATACAACGCTTGCAAGATTACGGCATTCGCGATGTCTTCGGCATCCCGGGCGACTATGTCTTGTCGTTCTACACGCTGCTCGAGCAAAGCCCGCTGCGAATAGTCGGCTGCACACGCGAGGACAACGCTGGTTTTGCCGCTGACGCCTACGCCCGCGTCCATGGCATGGGCGCGCTCTGCGTCACGTACTGTGTTGGCGGACTGAGCGTCTGCAACTCGATTGCCGGTGCATACGCCGAAAAGTCGCCCGTCGTCATGATCACCGGTTCGCCCGGACTGCGCGAACGCGTCCACAATCCGCTGCTGCACCACATGGTCCGCGACTTCCACACACAGTATGACGTGTTCGAAAAACTGACCGTCGCCGGCACCGAACTCAGTGACCCTCGGACCGCCTTCAGTGAGATCGACCGCGTACTCGCTACCTGCGCTCGCTATAAACGGCCCGTCTATATCGACATCCCGCGCGATATGGTCCACGTGCGGCCTGAAACCGCACCACCCTATAAACAACCTGAAGTTCACAGCGATTCGCGGGCGCTGGCCGAAGCCGTCGATGAAACAGTGAAACGGATCGAAAATGCTCGCCAACCAGTGCTGCTGCTCGGCGTCGAGATCCATCGCTTCGGTTTGCAAGAAGACGCAGTCCGATTGGCTGAGGCGTCCGGCATCCCGATGGCCGCCACGATGCTGGGCAAGGGCGTCGTCTCCGAAACGCACCCGCTCTACATGGGTTTGTACGAAGGCGCGCTCGGCCGCGATGAAGTCACGAAGTACGTCGAGGCCAGCGATTGCGTCATCCTGCTCGGCACGTTCATGACTGATATCAACCTCGGCATCTACACCGCCGAGCTCGACCTCGGCGATTGCATCTACGTGACGAGCGAAGAATGTCGCGTTCGGTACCATCACTACCACAACGTCCAGCTCCCCGATTTCGTGCATACGCTTGCGAAGCGCAACCCGCGGCCGAAGACGCCGCCGCCGCCCGCCCCGAGTGAACGCGAGAAAAAGCCGTTCGT
>JABDGM010000063.1 GCA_013286045.1 Planctomycetota bacterium
AGATGCGCGCCTTTTGGGTTCGAGATGTGAAACTGGCGTCTCATTATTCCTTTCCTTGCCAGTTTGGAATTGCTTTTAGGTTTTAGGAGTTGGGCGGGTGGAAACGTTGGAAGATCTCACGGAAAGGCGCAAAGGCGCAAGTGTGAAGATTTGATGAAGGCTGGATTCTGATCCTCGTGGCTTCGTGAGAGAGGTTTTGCAGGGGGGAAGGCGTACTGTTCGCATGTTCACAGACAGCTCAATAGTAGGGATTGCACGGCCAAAAACAAGCAAAATCTTGGCGAGGTGGCTTGGAATTGGTTGCGGTCCTAGTGTGCGTTGCGGAGGTGGGCTGCGACCCTTCCAGGCCCACGGAATTCTGCGGGATCTGTGTCCGTTGGTGCCGTCGCCAGCGAAGTTGTGCTGGCCTTGCTCGGAGGTCGTAAGCTGCGTTCTTAATAAGACTTTTACACTTGGGCACATGATCTTAGCGCCGCGTTGATTCGCGAAAAGTTATGATCGGGTTCAACTGTGTTGTGTGTGGTCCAACTGGCATGCCGGTTCTTAAGGCGGACGAGCGATGCCGTTTGCAAAACCTCTTATATTGCTGGTGGATGATGATGCGCCGTTGCGCAAGTACCTCGGCACGCTGCTGGCTGGGGCTGGGTATGAGGTGTTACCGGCTGAGAATGGCGAACAGGCGCTGAAGGAGATGGAGACGCACACGGCCGCGGCCGTCGTGTTGGATCTTGGCTTACCCGATATCGATGGGCAGCAATTGCTGGTGAAGTTGCGGGAACGACTGGAGACGCCGATCGTTGTTCTTTCGGCGCGGGATGACCCGGCCGAAAAGATTGCGGCGCTGGACCACGGGGCGGACGACTATCTAACGAAGCCGTTTAGCAGTGGCGAGTTACTCGCACGGATTCGGCTCGCATTGCGGCATCATGCGCAGGCCAATCCCGCGGATAAGTCGCCCATCTTGGCGTTCGGAGGCTTGCGCGTGGATTTGTTTGCGCATCGCGTGTTTGTCGAGGGGCGTGAAATCCACTTAACTCCGATCGAGTTTAAGGTGCTGGCGCTATTCGTGCGGCACGCAGGTAAAGTGTTGCATCACCGCTTCTTGTTGAACGAAGTTTGGGGGCCGGCGGCGCCACAGCAGGCTCAAAATGTGCGGGTTTTAATTGCCGGGTTAAGGCGAAAGATTGAAACCGATCCGGCGCGGCCCCGGCATTTGCTCACGGAGCAAGGCATCGGATATCGATTGATGCCGTGCGAAGCGGACCCAGCGCAAAACGCGGATCAGCCATCAGCAGCGCGCTAAGCGAGCGTGGTAACGTGTTAGCGTTTGATTATGCGCGCTTATGAAATCTTTATGTCTGCGCACTCAATACGGGCAGTCGATTGCTGAGATTGCCATCAAGATTTCATCAACTTTTTCTAATCGTCGCGCCGGTTTCGGCCGCGAATGACTCACGAACGCCGACAATCTAACGAGTTCCGTATCTAGTGCACGCGACCGACTGATTCGCACGTGTGTGGAACATCAATTGCTTGCAGCGGTCGGCGTGTGGGCTTTGCGCAATTTGTTATTGCGTTGAGGAAGTGATCATGTGAGGCCGGAGGCGCGGCTCTCAATCGCTTTCTCTATCGATGCGATCTGCAGGCGGCCGGTCGCATCAAAACATTCTTCTCGCGATTCGCGCGGCAACGAGCTGACGCGGATTCGAACCCTTCTGGATAGGAGACTTTGGGCGATGGGACGATCGAAGAACTACGGACCCCGGCAATTGGCGCTGGTCCTGTTGTTGGCAGGATCATTGGGCGCAGCGCTGAACGTAAATCGTGTGGCGGCGCAGGACTCGGCGCCAGCGGAGACACCTGCGGCAGCGGAAGCGCAGCCGGACCCGTCGGGAATTGCGACGGGCGACAAATCCGCGGCTGTTGACGCGGGCGGCAATTCGTTCGTCGTCGCGGAGCCAACCGATAAAAGTGCTCCCGACTACGCAGAAAAGAAAAAGGCGTTCGATGAGTACGAGGCGGCGGTTGCGAAAGAACCGTTGGCGGCCAAATTGGCGGATTCGGTCGGTCACGTGCGGCTGGCAACGAACTTTTCGTGGACTTTGCTCACCGGTTATCTGGTGCTGTTCATGCAAGCGGGCTTCGCACTCTTAACGTGCGGCCTGGTGCGAAAGAAGAACGCCGGCCATTTGATGATGCTGAACTTTGCGGCGTACGTATTCGCGTTTCTGGCTTACTACGCGGTGGGATACGCATTTCAGTGGGGCGGCGTCGCGATTAACGCGGCACCGACGAATATCGGCGGCACGCCGACGCTCAACAAATTTATGGTTGGCGACGGGCAATGGGGATTCGTTGGCGGCAAAGGGTTTTTCCTGCAGGGGCCGGCTTATGACGCGAGTTCGAATGTGCTGATGTTGTTCGAAGTCGTGTTCATGGAGACGGCCGGCTACATCATTGTCGGCGCGATCTGCGAGCGGATTACGTTCGGAGCGTTTTTGTTGTGCGAGCTGTTCATGGGCGCCATCTTGTACCCGATCTTCGGCTGCTGGGCCTGGGGTGGAGGTTGGCTGTCGCAGCTGGGCTCGACGATGGGATGGGGGCATGGTTATGTCGATTTCGCGGGGTCGACCGTGGTTCATGCCATCGGCGGTTGGGCCGCCATGGCGCTGGCGATTATTTTGGGGCCGCGGCTTGGTAAATATGGTCCCGATGGCAAGCCTCGGGCATTTCCGGCTCACAATCTGGTGTTCGTGGTGACGGGGACGTTCATCCTGCTATTTGGCTGGATGGGCTTCAACCCGGGGTCGACGCTCGGAGCGACCGATCTGCGAATCGCGGGCATCGCGGTGAATACGAACCTGGCGGCGTGTTCCGGATCGGCGGTCGCGCTGCTGTTATGGTATTGGATGTTCGGCAAGCCGGACGTGACGATGGCATGCAACGGCATGCTCGCGGGGTTGGTGGCGATCACCGCGCCGTGTGCGTTCGTCGACCCGAAGGCATCGATCGCGATTGGAGCGATCGCGGGAGCGGTGGTTTGCTTTGGCGTGCTCTTCAATGAGCGTGTGCTGAAGGTTGATGACCCGTGCGGCGCGATCTCAGTCCACGGTTTTTGCGGCACGCTTGGCGGAATCTGTGTCGGCATATTCGCCGATGGAACCTATGGCGCGGGTTGGAACGGTGTCGGCGCGACCGAGTATTTGGGCAAAACGGGGCAAGGCGTCACTGGCTTGCTCTATGGCGATTTCGCTCAATTCAAATGTCAGCTGATCGGGGCGGCGATCAACGCCGTTTGGGCATTCGGCGTGACTTTTATCGTGTTCAAACTGGTGAACTCGGTTCGCAGCATGCGTGTTTCAAAAGAATCGGAGCTTGAGGGCCTCGACATGCCGGAATTCGGTGGGCTGGCGTATCCGGAGGATGCGCTCGCGCCGAATACGGCCGGCGCCTAAGCCATAGGGTTCACGAGGGCGCCCGTGGCGGGCTCTATGATTCGCTCGCCCGGGCGCTTTCTTACCATCCAATGAAGACTTTCAACACAAATTGAAACACGTTTGGAGTGAATAAGAGATGAAAAAAATCGAAGCGATCGTACGGCACCATCGTGTCGAAGCGATTAAAGAGGCGTTGGTCGGGCTGGGGTTGCACGGGATGACGATAAGCGAAGTGCGAGGGTTTGGCCGGCAAAAGGGACAAACCGAAACGTATCGTGGGGCAGAGTATCGGATTGACTTTGTGCCGAAAGTGAAGGTGGAAGTCGCCGTCGCGAATGATAAGCTCGACTCCGCCGTGGCAGCGATCACCAAGGCGGCGCAAACGGGGCAGATTGGCGACGGGAAGATCTTTGTGTCGAACCTCGAAGACACCGTCCGCATTCGGACGGGGGAATCGGGGTCGGATGCTCTCTAAGATACGGCGCTTTCATAGTTCAAGCGGTTAGCCTCTTTGCCACGGCGAACTTACAATCGGAGAGTTGCCCCCATGAGGGGACGTCTCACCGAGATGCGAAGGGCTATGCTCTCGTTTGTCGTGCCGGCACATAATGAAGAGGCTCTTGTTGGCCGGACGCTGGACGCCATTCGGGCCGCGGCGGACGCGATCGGGCAGCCGTTTGAGATGGTCGTTGTGGACGATGCTTCGACGGATCGGACGGCGGAGATTGCTCGCGAGCGCGGGGCGAACGTTGTTCAGGTAAATTACCGACAAATCGCCGCGACGCGGAATGCCGGTGCGAAGGCGGCGCGTGGCGAACGCTTGTTCTTTGTGGATGCGGATACTGTGGTGGACGAGCGCGTGCTGCGGGCCGCGCTGCGGGCGTTGGATAACGGCGCAGCCGGAGGCGGGGCGCCGCCGAAGTTAGAAGGGCCGGTGCCGCTGTACGCACCGCTGTTTGTGTTGTGGCTCAGCGTGTTCATGCGGATCGCGGGACTTTCGGGCGGAGCGTTCCTATTTTGCACGCGCCAGGCGTTCGAGGCGGTGGGAGGATTTGACGAACAGCTTTTCGGAGCGGAGGACGCGGCGCTGTCGTCGGCATTGCGGCGTGAAGGGCGATTCGTTGTGCTTTGGACGCGCGTGCTCACCTCGGGACGACGCGTACGCACGGCTTCCGGATTGCGAGTGCTCGGCTTCTTCGTCCGCACGGCGATTCTGCCATCGAACACGCTCAAGCGGCGGGCGAATGTCGAGAAAATGTGGTACCAGTCGAACCGCGAGCGCGATCATGAGCGATTCGGTTCGCTGACGTACCGTGCAGCCAATGCCGCGGCGCTGGCGATTGTGCTGATTGTCGTTACGAGCCCAGTGTGGATGATTCCGTTGCCGGAATCGCTCCGTGGGGGAATGTTTGGAACGGTTCGGTACGGCATTCAGATTTTCATGTGCCACTTTGGGTTGGTGGCGTGGCCGTGCGCGTACTTTTTGGGGAGAGCACTTGCGAAGCAAACGCGGTGGACTGAGCGGATAAAACTGGGAGTGTTGTTCGCCGTCTGTTTGTGGGCGGCGTATAACAATGCCCGCGAAGTTTTCCTATTCTGGGCCGACGCTTTCTAGTTTGGCAAATTTCGCCAAGGCGAAGATTTTAGAGGGCGTATTGTCGCCAAAACTGTCGTCGACGGCGCCGGCCGTCATAACCCGCACGAGCGACAAAGCGCGCGATTGGCATTCCGGGTTGAGCAAGTCTAGCTGGCGGAATCTGTGTCCTACACTCGAATGGGTGGGAAACGTCGGGGGGGCCGGCGTAGAGTGATTCCCCGATAGAGTGTTTCAGTCAACGCCACAGCGATGCCAGTTCAATCGACCGCAGACATAAAGGGTGTGCAAGCGACGTCCCGGTTCATGCCCGTGCAGTTGCACATGCTGCGCAGGCTGTCGCGAACGCCGGCGGATTTGTGCTTGCTTACGAAGGGCGAAGCCGAGCCGATTTTGTATCACCGGGCTGGGTTTCCCATCGATCCGGGGCAACTCGAGCGGCTGGCGGAATCGGGCGTACAACAGATTTACGTTCGCACGGATCAATTTCAGGACTTCGCACAATGCTTGTTGGAAACACTGGATGCGTCGGTCGACCCGGTTCCGCCGGGAGAACGATATGCGGCGTTGCAACTTGCGATGGCGGTGGAGATTGAGCACGCGGCGCGGCTCATGGACTGCGGCCCGTACGTGGCGGTGGCTGAGAAACTTGGCCGCGAGTTGACGACACTGCTGATCGGCAACAACGTGTTGCCGCAAGATTTATACTGTTTGGCGCGGCACGATTTCAATACATTTTCGCACGTGACGAACGTGGCGAGCTACGGTGTCATCCTGGGCGAGCGGCTCGGGCTGTGCGACGCGAGCGAGTATGAATTGCTGACGCGTGCCGCGATTTTGCACGACATCGGCAAGCGGTTCATCCCGGCAAGCATTCTTTCGAAACCTGCGAAGCTCACGCCGGAAGAGCGGGCGATCATTGAAACGCACCCGCAGCGAGGCTATGAGGAGCTTGTCTCGCGGGATGACATGAATGAAGCACAGCTGATGGCCGTGTATCAGCACCACGAGCGATACGACGGGAAAGGTTATCCGGTCGGATTCGCGGGCGAAGAGATTCACCCTTGGGCCCGCATGCTGGCCGTGGTGGACGTGTTCGACGCGATGACGGGCATTCGCCCATATCGTCGGCCGTGCTCGGCGCAGGATGCATTGGATTACATCAACAAGAACGCTGGAACGCATTTCGACCCGGAGATGGTGGCATGTTGGAACTCGACGATGGCCAAAAGCTAGTCGAAGAGCTGTGGGCGACGGCTGTAAGTAAGGTGGAATTGCGGGACTCGGTGAAGAAGTCGTTTTTCGCCGTCCACGGAGCCGGGCCACTGTATTACGACAACCGCCGCATCTATCACCGCTACTACATGCGCGGCAAGGCCGTGTTGAAGCGCGCCAAATCGACGCATGGCACGTATACGAAGGACGTTTCGCGGCAGGGAATCGGTTTTCTTTCGCCGGTACCGCTGTTGCCGAAAGAACGCGTTAAGCTGCGAACCGCGGCCGCCGAGTTGAGTCTCGAGGTCACACGCTGCCGACGAATTGATCCGGGGTGTTTCGAATGCGGCGCTAAGTTCGCGTTGTAAAAGCGCTTCAGTAAAGTTAATTCGAGGATGGAGAGATGGTTACGATCGGCCAAGTCATGAACAAGAACGTGGCGACAATCCCTGTCGATGCTACGGTTGCGGACGCGATCAACTTCCTGACGAAACATCACACGGGCGGCGCACCCGTCGTGGATCGCAATGGCAAGTTGGTCGGGGTCATTTCCGAGTTGCAGCTGATCGACGTTGTGTTCGACCCGGCCGTGAAGGGCCGCTCGGTAACGCAATATATGACGGAAGAAGTGCAGGCGGTCGGGCCGGACGAGCCGCTGTCGCGCGCCGCTCAATTGTTTGCGCTGTACGCGTTCCGACGGCTGCCGGTCGTGGAAAACGGCAAGGTCGTGGGGATCTTCACGCGCCGAGATTTGATGAACTACGCGCTGCGGACGAGCAAACTGCTGACCGATCCTCTACTAGAAATCTTTCCAGAATTGAATGCGATCGACAATTCGCGTGAACCGGCGTTTTGTGCTGCCGGCACGGAGAGCGAACCGCTGCCCAACTGATGAGCAATTGACACTTTCGCTTTCTCTCCGCAAGCACACGCTCGCAAAAAAAGCAGCTCGCCGCAAATGGCGAGCTGCGAAGTTGCATCGGATTTATGCGGCGACCGGCGGACTATTGCTGGTCGACGATAAGCGAGCCGTTATCCGCCACGTTAAACATTGGGCGGTAGCAGTTTTCGAAGCACTTGTGGGCCTGGCAATCCCAGTGCCACACGAGGCCGATGCTGATATTCCATGCTTCCTGGTTGGCTCCTTCGAGGCCGTTGGGCGCACTGCTTGGAATCAGGTATTCGAAGCCGCTCGTCACGCAGAAGCGTTCGCCGATAGGAATGTTCATATCGGCACCGACCAAGGCATCGGAGTTGTTATTGCAACCTGCGAAGAAGCGACCTTCACCGCCGCATTCGCCGTGGTAGCGATAGAAGAGTAGATATTGATCGCTGGCTTGGAAGGAAATGGTGGTGTCTGGGTCGATGCCGTCGTTGGGCAACGAGTGGCTATTTAGGCCAATCGTGGCGTCGACGCCGATTTCGTGGCAGCCGCCGTCGCGGATGCTGAGCTCGGTGCGGACCTGGTTGAAGTGAACGGTCGTGTAGCGCTCGTCGCTCAACACATCCCACACTACACCGAAGTTCAGGCCTTCTGCTTGGCGGTGGAACAAACCGGCCGTGGCGAATTGTTGTAAGAAGGAATTGCTGTTGTTTGAGACGGCATCGCCGCTGAGTTCGTCTTGCGTGGTTCGGTAGCCGAATTGATAGCCGAGAGCAGCGTACGGCACTTTGGCGCCGATGTTAAAGCCTTCGTTGAAGCCGAAGTTGCCGCTATCGCGAAGTGGGTACCGGCTGTATGGATCTTTAAAGCCTTGGACACCGGCGAAGGCTTCGACTTCTTGCCACTTGGGCCAACGGAGGCGGATCGTGTGGCAGGATTCGTTATCGCCGGGGCCGATGTTGAACAAGTCTTTCTCGCCGTCGTCGGCGCACCCACAGCTCGGTTCGCCGCAACTGGGCTCGCCGCAGCATGGTTCGCCACCTTGGCAACCGCAGCCGCATTGCGGGCCGGGGCAGCCGTCACCGCAGGGACAGCTGTTGCAGTAAGGACCGTTACAGCAAGGTCCATTGCAGGACGGGCCGTTGCAGCCGCCGTCGCAGCATTCGCCCTGGCAGCCGCAAGGAGGCTGAAAGGGACCGATGAAGGCGCCGGGGCCGTCGAAATGTTTCATGACAGGATCCGGAAGCATCCCTCCCTTGTCGCCGGGAAGCTTGACGCTTTTTTCGCCGGGCATCGGAAGTGACTCACCCGCCTGTTTTGGCGGCGCCCCATCGCCTTGGAAAGCTACCGTGACCGAGTCCCACATGCTTCCGTTGGCCGGATTCGGCCGCTGCATCGTAGACGGCGGGGGCTGATAGGCTGTGGACTGCGGCTTCACCGCACGGTTCGCCGGTTGTTGCCGCGATTGCATGTACGCTTGATTTGCAGCCGGTGACGACGACGCCTGCGGCGAGGTCATCGCGGCAGATGCGGCGCGCTGTTGTGTCGGCTGTTTCGGATTGGTCGTTGCAGCAGATTGGTTGCTGGCGAGCTTCTTAGCGTTGGTTGGTGGCTGGAAAGTATTCGGTTCCGGCGGGTTCGCGACCGATTTCTGCTTCGGTTTTTCCTTTTGGCGGAGCGGATTCGAACCGTCATTGGTGGCTGACGAGCTTGTATCGCTGGATTGCTGACCGTTCGGCAAACGCCACGTTTGGTTCGCCGGCGCCGGCGTGAAATTCGCCGCCGGTTGGGTATTCGCAGGGCGCACGACGCCGGCTGGGCGCCATTGGTCATCCGAATTGCCGGCCGATTGGGCGGAAACTGTTCCGACGCAAACGGCAGTCGAAACCAGCGCGGTGAGCGTAAACCGAAGCGCGGCCAGGTGGGATTCGAACATCGGTTGATCCTTCGGGGGAAGCGTTTCTGCGGATTCAAGGCTGCGGCCGCTGCTGGCACGCCTATTTCGGGCGCAGCAACTGCCGTGATCCCCCCTTGGACCAATAGCTGTTCAGGGTTATCGACTTGGAAGCGGGGCTACTTTCGGAAAAGTTTACGGAATCGTTAAACTCGAATGCTGGCGGAGCAATCAAAGGCAGTAGTAGATGGCTACGAAAAGGCCCAAGAAGGTACGAAAACTTTTTGTCTCTTTTCGTGCCTTTTTGTGGCTATATAAAGGTGGCTGGAATTGTGGTGGGGGCTGTCGTCCCCGGCGAATTTGAACGAGCTTGGCCTCACAGAGGCCAGATACAACAGAATGAACGTTATGGCTGATAGCAGTTTTACAGTTGCTGGCAACGTGGTTGATATTCTTGGACGTCGAACGTTTGCCGGCGAGGTCGTCGTCGAAAATGGTCGCATCGCGGCGATCAAGGAAACCAAGGCGCAGGCCGGCAACTACTTGCTGCCGGGTTTCATCGATGCCCACGTGCATATCGAGAGCTCGATGCTCGTGCCGAGCGAGTTCGCGAGGGCCGCGGTGGTACATGGCACCGTGGCGACGGTGAGCGACCCGCACGAGATTGGCAACGTGCTCGGCGTGGCGGGCGTGAAATACATGCTGGAGAATGCGTCGCACGTGCCGTTCAAGTTTTTCTTTGGGGCGCCTTCCTGCGTGCCGGCGACTACGTTCGAGACGGCTGGGGCGGAGATCACGGTCGCGGAGGTTGAGATGCTGCTCGACGATTCGCGAATTCTTTATCTCAGCGAGATGATGAACTTCCCCGGCATCCTCTACGGCGACGCGGCGTGCCTGGCGAAAGTGAAAGCGGCACACGATCGCGGAAAGCCCGTCGACGGGCACGCACCAGGATTGCGCGGCGAACAGGCGGCCAAGTACATCGCCGCCGGCATCACGACGGACCATGAGTGCTTCACCAAAGACGAAGCGCTCGACAAGGTGAAGGCGGGTTGCAAGATTTCGATTCGCGAAGGTTCGGCGGCCCGCAATTTCGACGCGCTCTATACGCTGCTTGGCGAGTTCCCAGGACAGGTCATGTTATGCAGTGACGACAAGCATCCGGATGAACTGCTCGTCGGGCACATCAACTTGTTGGTGAAGCGCGCGGTGGAGCGCGGCATCGACGTTTACGACGCGTTGCGGGCAGCTTGCATTACGCCCATTGAGCATTACACGTTGCCGGTGGGACAGTTGCGCGTTGGCGATCCGGCGGACTTTATTGAGGTTGAGTCGCTAAAGGATTTCAAGGTAGTGCGAACCTGGCTCGATGGAAAGCCGGTCGCCGAAAACGGCGCGACTAGAATTCCGCGCGTCGAGCCGAAGGTCGTGAACAACTTTGTGCCCACCGAGATCGCGGCCGACGAGATTGAAGTCTCCGTACCTGTGGATTCAAAGTTGAAACTGCAGGTGATCGAGGCGCTCGACGGGCAGCTAATCACGAATCGGCTCGAGTATCCGGCGCAAGTCATCAACGAGGCCGTGCACGCGCAGTTGGAATTGGACATCCTGAAGCTGGTCGTCGTGAACCGCTATTTCCAGGCGCCGCCGGGCATAGCGTTCATCAAGAACTTCGGGCTGAAGCGCGGGGCGATGGCGTCGAGCGTTGCCCACGATTCGCATAACGTGATTGCGGTTGGGGCGAGCGATGCCGATATCGCGGCGGCGGTCAATTTAGTGATGGAAGCGGGCGGCGGGTTGTCGGCGGCTTGCGTCGCGGACGGCGTGGCGGAAGTTCAGCCATTGCCGGTGGCGGGGCTCATGGCGACCGGAACTTGCGAGGAAGTTGGCCGCACTTATGGCACGCTCGATTCGCGCGTGAAAAGCTGGGGGTCGACCCTGCGAGCGCCCTACATGACGCTCTCTTTCATGGCGCTACTCGTGATTCCCGCACTTAAACTAAGTGACGAAGGACTGTTTGACGGGGCGAAGTTTGAGTTTATCGATTTGCTGCGGTAGTGCATTTCAACAACTCGCTCATTCGATCAGCCAGACTTCGTAGACGATGACTGTTCGAACGTCATCAAGAACTTCGTAAAGAATGCCGAGTGGGCGGTTGAAGCCAATTCGGACAGTGTCGAATCGAGATTCGCCGAATTCGAGAGGCGCATTGATAAGTTGACTATCGAGGCCACGGGCAGCTGCCACAATTCTTGCGTGGTCCGCCGCGTCGCTGAGAATTTGCTCGAATTGCGATTCAGCGTGCGGTTCCCAAAGCACGCGGTATTTCATTGGACTCCCAGACGACGGAGGATTTCTTCGAGCGGCTTACCGGATCGGTTTTTTCGCCGCTCGTTGATTTCTTCAATAGTCGAGGGGGGCTCGAGTTGGAAATCTTCCAACTTTGGCCGATCGCAATATGGCAAAAAAAGCCCAATAACGCGTCCGTCTGAATCGCACAAAACAGTTTGGCTGTCGAGATGTTCGAGTTTTGCGCCCAATGCTGATTCGATGGTAACTTCTTGCATGGCTGACTCCAATCTTACCTGTCACTATCCACCCGCATTCTATCGGATCACCGATGATTTGCCATTCGGCTCCACGCTCCAGCCGCCAGCGTGGAAAGCCGCCCGTGGGTCCGCCTTTCCACGCTGACACGTTCGCCGCCAATACGTCAGGCTGGAAAGCCTGACCTACGGCGGACTACAATTCCAAGAGGTACACCAGGCGGGAGTGCGAGTTCCAGCTCTTCTTTGCGCGGCTATTCGCAGATGAGATTATCTGAGCTGTCCCCAATCGTTGTTCTTACCTTCTCGCTTTGTCTCGGGGTAGGGAGCGTTGCGACTGCGAATGTACCTGCTGAGACCAATCTAGGCTTAACGGAAACAGATTGCCAGGAATTCGCTGAGCGATTAACCCGCGCGGTTGAAAAGGGCGATGTCGGCGCATGCAGCGAGTTGTTCGACGAGAACGGCATCATAGACAGTTTCTTTGAAGGAATTGATTTTGGGCCAAATAATCGCGAACAAATGATTGCGAAGTGGAAACAGGGATTTCTGGCAAACCACGTGCTATTCCAACCGCTAGTCACAAATTGCGCGCTTGGAGGCTCGTTCCGATTCGCAGCGGCACGCCCAAATTCGACTAAAGGCCAGCTCGTAATGCGCTCCCTGAGTCCACAGGGTGCGGCCGGGTATCAAGTACTAACTTTGGCACGCCGTGGAGATGGGAAGTTCGTCATTAATGACGCGCATTCAATGTCGAGTGCTGGGCCATCCACGCTAGAAATCGTACGAGCAACAGTGAGTCATTTCACTCGATTCGACGGACCGGATGGAAAAATCCGCCCTGACGCACCGAACGCCGAAAAGCTCGTGATGGATAAGCGCGTTTTGAGTGGAATTTTTCAGTCTTATGCGAAACAAGACTACTCTTCGGTTTGCTACTACTACACGCGGCTAAGTCCGGAGTTGCAGAACGATCGACTCGCAATGTTACTGATGTTAAACGCTGCCGTTCAAATAAAATCAAATCCCGTGCCTCCAGGCATTCCGGTTAAGCCAGAGGAAATGGAAGCGAAACGAAACGATTTCATAAAATCGAAAATTGAACAATACCGGGCCACGTACCCAGACGATTCAGCGATTGAACTAGCGGCGACGAGTTTCTACCTGAATACGAGACAGTACGCCGCGGCCATTTCGTCTGTCGACAGTTTCGAAAAAAGTATCGGCAATGACCCTTACCTGAATGTGCTGCGGGCGCAAATTTATCTGTTGGACGACAATGTAAAGCGAGCCGCTGCTACGGCGGACGATGCGCTTGAAAAGTTGCCAGACATGTCCGCGGCTTATGAGGTCGCGCTCGACGTTGCTGTGCGCGCCGGCAACAACGATCGAGCGATTACGATACTCGACCAAATGCGCGGAAGGTTCGGGGGCGAATTGTCCGATGGCCTCAAGAGCGACCCAAAGATGAAAGAATTCCTGGGTAGTCCCGAATATCTCGAGTGGAAATCGAAATCAAAATCGGTCAATAAAACCGACCCCTGAGGTCTCGATTTGCGGGTCATCGCAATATCGATAGAATTGAATAACTAAACCCAGGCGGGAGCCACGGCTCCTGGCTTTTCTATTTGCGGCCTTCGCACAGGAGTTTCGAGGCATGGCTACCATCACGGAAACGGTCCGGCGTCCTCAGGTACGGCAAACGCAATGTTTCATTGGCGGTAAGTGGATTCCGGCGGCGAGCGGCAAAACGTTCGAGACGATTCACCCGGCGACCGAGGAAGTCATTTGCGAAGTTGCGGAAGGGGATAAGGAAGATGTCGATGCGGCAGTCGACGCCGCCCGAGAGGCGTTCGACCACGGCGAATGGTCGAAGATGGATGCCCGCGATCGCGGCGCTCTCATTCATAAGCTGGCGGATCTGATTGAAGAAGAGAAGGATGAGCTCGCGGCCATCGAAACGCTGGATAACGGCAAGCCGATCAGCGATTCTCGGAATGCCGATATTCCGCTGGTGATTGATTGCCTGCGGTATTACGCGGGTTGGGCGGATAAGATCGAAGGCCGCACAATTCCGATTCGCGGCAACTACTTCTGCTACACGCGGCGCGAGCCGATTGGCGTCGTAGGCCAGATCATTCCTTGGAATTTCCCGGCCTTGATGACGGCCTGGAAGTGGGGCCCCGCCCTGGCGGCTGGCTGCACGATTGTAATGAAGCCGGCCGAGCAAACGCCGCTTTCGTGTTTACGGATGGCGCGGCTCGCGCAGAAGGCCGGCATTCCGGATGGTGTCATCAACGTGGTGCCCGGTTACGGCCCCACAGCCGGCGCAGCGATCGTAAAGCATCCGGGCGTGGACAAGATCGCGTTCACGGGGGAAGGCGCGACGGCGAAAATCATCCAACGCGAAGCGGCTGAAACCATGAAGCGGCTCACGTTCGAGCTCGGCGGCAAAAGTCCGAATGTCATTTTCGCAGATGCGGATTTGGACGCCGCGATCGAAGGCGCTCACTTCGCGTTGTATTTCAATCAAGGCCAATGCTGCTGTGCGGGCAGCCGGTTGTTCGTCGAAGAGCGCGTGCACGATGAAGTCGTGGACCGCTTGAGAGAGCGAAATCTCGATCGTAAAGTGGGCGATCCGTTCGATCCAGAAACGCAACAAGGCCCGCAGGTGGACGAAGCCCAATTCGACAAAATCTTGAAGTACGTTGAGTACGGCAAGAAGGACGGGGCGAAGATCGTCAGCGGCGGCAAGCGCGTGGGCGACAAGGGGTACTTTGTCGAGCCGACGCTGTTCTCCGGCGTGACGGACGACATGCGAATCGCCAAGGATGAGATTTTCGGCCCAGTACTGAGCGTGCTGAAGTTCAAGAACGTGGATGAGATCGTGAAGCGTTCGAATGCAACGAATTTCGGCTTGGCGGCCGCGGTTTGGACGCGCGACGTAGCCAAGGCCCATCGCTACGCTGCCAACGTGCGGGCCGGCACTGTGTGGATCAATTGCTACGACGTGTTCGACGCCGCCGCCCCGTTCGGTGGCTTCAAACAAAGCGGCCTGGGCCGCGAATTAGGCGAAGCCGGCCTGGCCAATTACACTGAGCTCAAGACCGTGACGGTCTCGATGACTTAGGATCGTTTTAAATTGACTGCAGCTGGCCTCTCTGAGGCCGGCGTGGCGAGTTGCACCGGGGTCGCAGATCCCGGCTACAGGGGTATGACGATGATACGACGCTCCGTTTGGATAGTTATTGGGACGCTGCTTTTGATTGGCGGGCGGAGCTCTATCGCGCAGCCGCCGCAATCGGCGGATGACAAAGGTCCGCCCCCGCTCGGGGTCGACAAGTTTTATTTCGAGCTTAGTAAGTCGAAAGACAATTCCACTCACATCACGGCGGAGCGGTACATCGCGCTGGTGAAAGTTCAGGAGTGGAGCGATCTCACGGGCAAATATAAACCCATCGCTCACTACGTGAGGCACGCGCCCGATCTTTCGACGGTGACGATCGCGATCATGAAAGGCAGCGGAGCGGACCGATCCTCGGACGAAAAAACCGTCCCTGTAGATAAGCTCAGCAAGACCTGCCAGGCTCGCGTCAAGCAGATCGATCTCTTGCAGAAAAAGCTGAAGGAGATGGCTAGCAAGGCGGGACCGAACGGTACGCCTGGCATGCCCATGACGGATGACCATGGAGCCGACCCGAGTGCTAAAGGGCCAGAAGCTGGTTCTGGCGCGGCACCTGGACCGGCGGCGCCCGATCCGAGCGCGTCGGAGCCTGACCCGCTCGGCTTCTCCGAAGTACAGCTAGCGCCGCCAGCTGGTCCGGGCAGCATTCCATCCGGTGCGCCGCCCGGAACGAATGGTCCAGCAACGCCCGGCCCGGGCCCTGGACAAATACCAGCCAGCCCGCCGCCGGGTGCCAATGGTAGCGCTGCTCCGCTTAATGGCGGAACGGGCAAGTCTTGGCAACAGGATTTTGAGGCCTTTCGCCAAGAATTTAAGGTCTACGCCATTGGACCTGGCGCGCCGCCGGCTCCGGCAGATCGAAAACTGGTACGTGCGTGGGAGGGAACACCGGGCAAGCACACGGCGGAATGGGACGTCGATTTCGGTGAGTTGGACGACTTGCGAGAAATGTCAGACGCGATGGCAATCATGAATGAGGCTAGCCGAGAAACGCTATCGCGGCCCGAAAATCAAAAAAAACTAGCTGCAGCAAAGGCAGCGGCGGCGCAAATTGGCGAGGTGACTTGGGAGGCAACGTTTCGAAGATTCAATGGCCCGTCTCAGCCAATCGAACTGACCTATGGTGAGCTGCCCAAGCCTATGCAAATGATGACGGTGATGGATCCCCATGGCTCGACTCCCGAACAGTGGAGCTCATTTGCCCGTGGCGATCGTCTGCGATTCAAGGGGCGTCTCTCGATGTCTAACATCGATCTCATTAAGTTAGAGGCGCGCGAGCCCATCAAAGTGGCCTCTTCGGATGGCCAATCGCGATAGCTGCCAGCGATGCTAGGCGTACTAGTTTGGTAGTCTTTCCCAGAATTCTTGGGTATCCGGGCAAACTTTGCCGATTATTCCGGTTGTGCGGATCGTAGCGGTTGCGCCATGTAGTGCGCTACGCTTTGAAATCTCGCATGAACGCCTCGATCTTCAGCCCCCCATGTTGATCGCGAAGCTTAAATTGCGAAACGGCCGCGCCTACGGCCCACTCATGCTGGCGGTGGCAACCTCGTTGTCATCGTTTGTTGCCAGCACTGTGTATGCTCAAGCGCCGAGCTTTCCAACGACGGCTCCGGCGACTGCTGCCGCCAGTGACTCCAAGGTAGAACGTTACCCGCTCGATGCGACGACGCGCGAAGTGCTGACCGCGTGGCAGCAACAAGTCGCTGGCCGCACCGATATTCGCATCGCATTGGATGAACGCACTGGCCAGGCGCTCGTGTTCGCACCCGCGGCCGTGCAAGCTCAAATTCAGCAGCAGCTCACAGCAAAAGCGCAGGCCGCGCCGGTTCAAGCACCTGCCAACGTGGTGCCGGCTCCTGCGTTTCAACCGTCTGTGCCGAACGTCGGATTGACCGTGCCCGGCAACGCCGTGCTCTTCCCACTGCGTCAGATTCCGGCGGCCGAAGTCCACGCAAGACTCGAAAACGTATTGGGCCGTGCGCTGCCGGCAACGGTCGATGCCTCAGGCGAGTGGCAATCATTCCAAGTGGAAGCGGCGCCGGGCGCTGGTGTGACGATGAGCGTCAACATCCGGTCGGCGCAAGTACGACTAGATGGTCCGCCAACTCAAGTTGCGGCATGGCGTTCGGTGATCGAAGCGCTGGATAGCCCGCCGATGACGGCGGATCGTGTGACGAAACTCGTGGCGACGAAGCCGAACACGCACGACCGCGTGCGGCAAGCATTGCAGGTGCTTCAGACAGATAGCGCGACGCGGCCGACCGGCTCGCCCGCGATGATATCAACGATTTCCCAGCTGCAGACCAATCCGGCTGCGGACACGTTCGCGCAGGCCACAGTGCCGCAACCACCGGCTGTCGCACCAGGGGTGCCAGGCGCACCGCCCCAAGCATCGCAAGTGGCACCAGGTGCCGCGCAAACGGCTCAGGATGCCATCAAATTGGCGGAAGCCGCTGGCGGATTGCTGGGACCGGTTCAGGTTGAGTTTGTGGAAGGGCTGGACGTCATCGTCCTCCGCGGCAGCGAGCGCGACGTGCAGCGCGTGATGGAAATCATCAAGCAAATTGAGGATTTGAGTGCCGTCACCGTGCCGGATATCGAAGTTTATCCGCTGAAATTCGTCGACAGCGTGCGGATGAGCGTGCTGCTCGAGAAACTTTATGAGGTCATTCTGAGACAACGGTCCGGTGCCGTCACCATCGTGCCGTTGGGTACTCCCAACGCGCTGTTGCTCATCGGCCGTACGGACAACGTCAAATCAGCGATCGAGCTGGTTCAAAAACTGGACCAGCCTGTGATTCCGACGTCCCAATTCGAAGTTTTTCCGCTAAAGCATGCGACCGCGACGGAAGCCAAAACACTTGTCGACGAGTTTTTAGGCCAGGGCCAAACGACTTCAAGCACCTCGGGCGGAACGACGACACGAGCCGCGGGCGGCGGCACAAGTGCCACCAATACTATTAATCCGATGGATCTTGCGTCTTCGGCCGCGTTGGATCCCAAGGCCACTGTGGTGGCGGACCAGCGCACGAATTCGCTGATCGTGATCGCCAGCCCGCGCGACATCGCGCAGGTTGCGGCGTTAGTGCAACGGATTGACACGCCAGGCGCGACGGCCGAACTAAAAGTCTATCCACTTACAAACGGCGACGCCCAAGCGCTGATGGAAATGCTGCGGTCGTTGTTCTCCGTGCCGAGCGAGTCACAAAACGGCGGCGGCGGCGGTGGAAACGCAAATAATCCGAATTCGGGCGGCGGTGGTTCGCTGGGTCAGGCCGGCCCCGTGCGGATGCAATTCTCGGTCGACACGCGCACGAACAGCATCATTGCCGTCGGCACGCGCGAAGACTTGGCCGTCGTCGAAGCAATTCTGTTGCGGCTCGACGAAGGCGATCTGCGCGAACGACAAACGATCGTCTACCGGCTGAATAACGCATTTGCACAAAACGTGGCCCAAGCGATCAACGCCTGGCTGCAAACCGAACGGCAAAACGAGCAGCAGACCGAAGTCACGCTCAGTCCGTTCGAGGAAATCGAAAAGCAGGTGATTATCGAGCCGGAATTCGCCACGAACAGCCTGATCGTGAGCGCGACGCCGCGGTACTTCAACGAAGTGATGAAGGTCATCAAGGACCTCGATGAGCGGCCGCCGATGGTGCTCATTCAAGTGCTGATTGCCCAGGTGCAGCTCAATGACACCGACCAGTTCGGCGTCGAGCTTGGCTTGCAAGACTCGGTACTGTTCGATCGCTCGCTATTGTCAGACGTGCAGACAAACCCAACGACCACCACCAACCAAACGGCGGGCGGAGCCACGACGACCACCGACTCTTCGCAAGTTATCAGCGCGAACGGCCAACCGGGCTTCAACTGGAATACTCCTACAGCTCAACCGCTGGGCAATAACTTGAGCGCGGGCGCGCTCGCTAACGCGGGACGAGTCGGCACACAAGGGCTGACCAACTTCGCCGTGAACCGTGTCGACCCCAGCTTGGGCTTCAGCGGGTTCGTATTTTCCGCCTCGAGCAACGCGGTGAGCATGCTGTTGCGGGCTCTGCAAGAAAAACGCCGTTTGGAAGTGCTGAGCCGGCCACAGATCATGGCGCTCGATGGCCAGCCGGGTGCGGTGCAAGTCGGCCAAGACGTTCCGACCGTTACGGGCGTGAGCCTCACGCAATTCGGTCAGACGAATAATATTGTCTATCGCTCGGTCGGTCTAATTCTGCAAGTTGTGCCTCACATCAGCCCCGATGGCCTGGTTGTGATGCAAATCATCGCTAACAAATCGCAGGTTTCCGGTGACCCCGGCATCCCGATCTCGATCGCCGCGGGTGGACAAATCGTGAGCGCACCGCGAATCGACGTGTCGCAAGCTCAGACGACGATAAGCGCCGTGAGCGGTCAGACGGTCGTGCTCGGCGGTTTGATCGAAACGACGAAGAACGACATTCACCGACGAGTGCCGATCATCGCGGATATTCCGCTCCTCGGCGACTTGTTCCGTTACGACAGCGTGGCGGAAGAACGTCGCGAGCTAATGATTATCATGACACCGCAAATCATCTACACGAAGATGGACTCCGACCTGACGAAGCAGATCGAGACTTCGCGCATGAGCTGGGTGCTTTCGGACGTACTCAACATTCACGGCGAAGCGGGCTTGCGTAGCCGCTGCGATGAATGGTGCGACGGTGAAATGGAATCGCTGTACCCGAGCGTTGTGCCGGAAGAAGGGTTCTTGCCGCTGTCGTCGCACAAGTTCGGGCCGGATGGGCAGATGGAAATGTGTGCTCCGGGCTCGACTGAGCCGATGCCGGCCATTTCGACGCCAATGCCGACCAATTCTGAGCCGTTGCCAACACCGGCGACACGCCAATCGCCCGGCACGACTCGCCCGACGAACGAACCATATAAAACGACTGACGCAACGCAATCGGGTGTGCGTCCAGTCTCTTACCAAACGACCGCCGGTCAACCAGCGCCGTTTACGATATCCCCATAATGCTTGCAGAAATCGACGCCGGCGAATGAATCGCGGGCATTGGAAGGCGACCGGCCCGCGTGGCTGGCAACATCAAGATGATGAACGCACATTACAATTTGCGAGTATCAGTTGGCGGTGCGATGCTTCTCGCCGCCGGCATGCTGGCCAGCGTCGGATGCTCGAGCATTTCCGACTGGCACCCGTCGAAGATGTTCAGCATGGATAGCACCTGGCCGTTCAAGGACAAAGACAAGCCGCGCGAGGGCAAACCGGAAAAGATGGTTTGCATTTGGACAGATACCGTAATGACGCAAGCCGGGCAGAAACCGCAACGCGGGTTCGGCGGCCGGATCTTGTTTTACGAGAAGGACGAGAAGAAACCGATTCTCGTCGATGGCCAGCTGATCGTTTACGCGTTCGACGAAGCCGGCCGTACGCCGACGGACAGCAAACCGACTCGGCGTTACGTTTTTCCGGCGGAACAAATTCCGCTGCATTTGAGCAAAGCGGAGAATTCGGAGCTCGGTGCATCGTACAGCTTTTGGTTGCCTTGGGATGAGGTCGGCGGACCGCGGACCGAAGTCGGCTTGATTTGCCGCTTCGAGCCAAAGGGGGGCGCGGTCGTGACCAGCGAACAAGCGAAGCAAAAGCTGCCGGGCACCGAGCCGGCGCAAGTGGCGGAAGGACCGGCCAAACCGCCCAAGGTGCCAGCGGGAGTGACGTCAAAAGCGCCGGTTCAAACGCTGCAAAGTTTGCAACAGCAGCGCACCGAGCAGATAAACGCGAAGCAGGCCAACTATGAAGTGCCGGTGAATGGTGCGGCGAACGATGACATGCAGCCCACGAAGCGGTTCATTCCCACGACGATATCGCTGCCGAGTAATTTCCAGATGCCAAGCGCCGAGTCGCTCATTCCACAGAACTTGCCATCGACCGGGGCTGGTTTGAAACCGTATGTAGGACAGCCTGTGTTGCAGCAAACCCCGCCGGCGGCTGCCGCGATGCAACAACCAGTAATGCCAGCCGGATCGAGTCGAGCGATGCTGGTTTCGCAAACAACTCCGCTCACCGCGGGCCCAGCTTCCATCGCGCCCATGCAGCCGGCTGGACTACGCGCGGGAACAATGTCGAACACAGCCATGCCACCAGCGAACCAGCAAGCTGCAATTCAGGACTTGATCCAACAGCAGCAAGCGCTGCAGCAGAAGCTACAGCAATTGCAGTCGTCGCCGCAACTCAACGGAGCGGCACAGATGGCCGCGCAACCTGGCGCCGGCAGCCAGCTCAGCTACCCGGCTGCTGCGGCGGGGTCGGCGCGCTAACGGGCTCGCCGGCGACTGTCATCTCATTGCGCACGTCGCGCACGCCCTGCTCGAGCGACACAAGCTGAGCGATGGTTAGACGCTCGCTATCGCTGGCTGCGGTGCCGCTGATGACCGCCGTATCGCCTTGCACGGTGATCAAGGGTTGCGACATATGATGGTCGGCTAAGATCTTCGTGAGCCGCGTTTGAATTCGTGTGGCTACGACGGCGTTCGTCGGCGCCGGCGGCGCGAAGCCTACTTGAATCTCCATCCGCATCGGCTGCGGCGGGTTCTCTGCGGTGCCGGAACCCTTCTTCCCGTTTTTGTTGTTGCGGGACATCTGGCGATTTGCGTTCGTGAAGAACTGATTCATCGCCTT
>JABDGM010000064.1:0-6869 GCA_013286045.1 Planctomycetota bacterium
GACCATTTTCACCGTCGAACCAGCAAGGCCAGGTGATTGTTTGTTCGTCCGCGGTGTTGCGCGCCATATCGGGGCGAGGGTCACTGCATACACCGAGCAGTGCGAAGTTACGGTCCTTGAATTTTTCGGCGAGCTTTCGTTCTTCGGGAATCAGCGCCATGCAGGGGCCGCACCCGGTGAACCAGAACGAAAGCACCACCACGCGGCCGCGGTAATCGCGCAAATTAAGTGGATGACCGTCGAGATCCTGGCCGACGATATCCGGCGCTTCGGCGCCAACCGACAAATGTTCTAACGCATGCAAACTTTTGCTCGCTTTGTCGCCAAGCTTTGCGATGTCGCGAAAATGCGGAGCCGAAATTGGATTGGGAACGTCCGCGTATTGGTCAAGCACTACGCGAAACAACTTGGCGCTCTCGGCCTTGGTGGCATCGACATTTGTATCCGAGATATATTTGGCGAATTCGGGATCTACCCGACCAATGCTGTGTTTGGCGACAGCGTCGGTCGGTGGTGAGTCGCGAAGGTGCTGTCTGTATTCCACCTGTTCAATTTTTCGAACTAGAAGCTCGCCCAGTGCCAGTGTGACGTAACCTGCATGCTCTCGGGAGAGGTCAGGCTGCTTCAAGACGCCTCTCAAGTATTCTTCGCGTCCCGGCCCCACGGCTTGTGTCGCGTCAAGGCAAAGCTTTGGCACCTCGTCGCCTGTGGCGTGATGGGCCAATAATGATTGCCAGATTTTTTGGTCGGCCGCGAAAATCGCCTGGTCATCGGTGCCCAGCCCGTTCAGCGTATCGAGAAACCACCGGTAACAGTGATAAGCAGTATCGTCTGCCGGGTTAGCCTCGGCCAGCGCCGTGAAGCGCGACACGAATTGCCAAAAAGGATATGCGTCCCAGTTGCGGATTTGATCTGCCTCGGTCGGATTCTCGTTTCGAGAAGCGTCGAGGTACGCTTGAAACGCAGTCTTGTAGTCGGCTTCGAGCTTTTGGAAGTCGTCTTGCCGATCCGCGCGAGCGGATGAGGCCGCAACAATTGAAAAAATCGCACCGACCGCCGCGAGGATTGCACTCCGCATGGCGAGGTGGCGTAGGTTTCGGATGGAATTCATAACGACCCTGCCATACAAATCCCGCAGCCCAACAAATGATGCCAACATTAGAGCCCTGACTGGCGCTGCGGGTTTTTGACCCGTTCGTTTGTTTAGTTTCTCGTGACGCTCTCGCTAAGGTTCATGATCAAGGAAGCGACTTGCGACCATGCTGCGTGCTCGTCTGGCGGAATCGACGTATCTCGCACCGATTCGCCGGTGGCCAAATACTTTTCAGCAGCGGACTCATTGTTCTTGTAGTGACTGCGTTCGCGGGCGAGCGACTTCTCGAGGATCGCGAGCTCCTCGTTTGTCGGTTTACGGGATGTAGCTTCCTCGAACGCCCAACGAAGTCGCGCGCCATCATCGCCTGGCTGCTTGAGAGTGCGTTCGGCAAACGCCCGCGCGGCTTCCACAAATTGTGGATCGTTCAGCAGCACGAGTGCCTGGAGCGGTGTCGTCGTCGCTGCCCGGAACATCGTGCAAAGCTCGCGGTTCGGCGAGTCGAATGCGACCATGTTCGGCGGCGGCACTGTCCGCTTCCAATATGTGTACAGCGATCGCCGGTAAAGCTTTTCGCCGTGGTCCTGTTCGAACGTTTGCGACGTCGCCGGCGTGCTGCCGTAGTGGCTGATTTCCCGCCACAGGTTACCAGGTGTGTACGGGTTCACGCTCGGACCACCAAGTCGGTCGACCAATAGGCCGCTGACTTGGAGCGATTGATCGCGAATAAACTCCGCCGGCAAGCGGAATCGTGGGCCGCGCGCGAGCAACTTGTTTTGCGGATCGATTGCGAGCAAATCGGCGCGTCCCGCCGGCACATCGGAACTCTGGCGGTACGCGGACGACGTGACGATCATCTTCACCATTCGCTTCACGTCCCAATTGTGATCCATGAAATCGACGGCCAGCCAATCAAGTAAATCCGGATGGCTCGGAAATTGCCCCTGCGCGCCGAAATCAGCGGGCGTGGCGACGAGCCCAGTCCCAAAGAAGATTTGCCAGAGCCGGTTCACTTCGACACGAGCTGTGAGCGGATGCTCGCGCATCGTCATCCACTCTGCTAGGCCCAGTCGATTTGCAGGCGCATCTTGCGGCGGCGCCGGCAGCACCGAAGGCGTGCCGGGCTCCACCTTTTCTTTCGGCTGAGCATAATCGCCGCGATTCAGGATGTGCGTCTCACGCGGCTTCTCAGCAATATCCATCACCATCGTCGGAAATTTACTGGTAATGACGTCAAGTCGCTCTTCCAGATTCGCCAGCGCAATCCGATCGCGCTTCGTAGCCTCCGCGTGATCGGCGAAATACTGGCGAAGTGCTGCGAGGGAATGCCCATGAGCCGGACCGTCCCCTGCCCCGGTAGCTTCTGGGGGCGAAGAAGTCACAGCTCGCTGCTCAACACTCTCAACAACGTCTTCTGGCAGATCGCTATCGGTATCCGCGCCCGTCATCGCTTGGAATTCGAATCGCGCGGCGACTGTGCCGTCCACATGCCCAAAGTTGATTTGAATCGTCATGAACGGCGTCGCGCTCGTATCGACTGGTTTGTCAAAGGTCACCGTAATGTGCGCCGGGCCTTCACCGTCTTCCGGCGACCAGCCATCGTCGCCGCGCGTATCGATGACACCCTGGGGACGCCATTCCGGCAACCACGAGTCAGCCGTAACTTGCGAAAGGCCGAGCAGTCGATTCAGGTTGATATTGTCGCCAGCAACCGGGTCGGCACTGGCGCTAAACGCGGTGACGATGAACGTGCCGCGGCCGTCGACGGGCGCTTTTGGCTTCTTCTTATTCGGTCGTTGCAGCCGCGTCGATGAAATTGTGCCGTAGCCTCGACCTCCACCCGGCGCCTTCGGGTCGGGGTAGAAAATCACACGAACGCCTGTCATCGGTTTGTCCAGCTTAGGCAACTGCATCGAGACATCGTAGGCGACCAGCGCCGCGCCCGACGTGATGTGAACCAAGTGCGAGTCCTCGATACCGAACCCAGAGCCAGCGTTCGGCGTGCTAACTTTCAGCAGTTCGACAGGATGAAGTGCGAAGTCTTTACCCCGCGCGCTTAGCCGCGACCGTTGCTCGTCAGCCCACTTTTCGACTTTCTCATCAGCCGGGTGCGCGAGCTTTTCTTTGAGCGCAGTGATTTGATTTTGGAGCTCGGGTTCTTCTCCTGTTTGTAGAACCGTCTTCGCTTCAATCGATGGTTTCGAATCAATGCCGCGGTCGCCATCAAGGCCGACATCGCTCAGCGAATTGAAGTACGCATAGATCTGGTAGTAATCCTTCTGCGTCAGAGGATCGAACTTGTGGTTATGGCACTGGCAGCAACCGAGCGTCAGACCGAGCATCGATTCGCCAAAAGTTTTCACGCGGTCGACGTTGTAATTCGTGAGATTCTCTTCTGGAATCGTGCCCCCCTCGTGCGTGTTCATGTTATTGCGCTGGAAGCCGGTCGCAATGAGCTGCGCATCGGTGTGCTTCGGCAGCAGGTCGCCGGCGAGCTGGTCGCGAATGAACTCGTTGTAAGGCACGTTCGTGTTGAAGGCGTTGATCACCCAGTCGCGCCATAGCCAAATCTGGCGACCGCCATCAATCGAGTATCCGTTCGTGTCGGCGTAGCGGGCCGCATCGAGCCAAACGAGCGCCATCCGCTCACCGAAGTGCGGACTGGCGAGAAGCCGATCGACGAGTTGTTCATAGGCCGCCGGCGACTCATCGGCCGCAAAGGCTTCAACTTCCTCAACGCTCGGCGGCAAACCAGTAAGGTCGAGGTACACGCGCCGAACGAGCGTGCGGCGATCGGCCTCGGGTGATGGCTGCAGGCGCTCCTGATCGAGGCGCTCAAGTATGAAGTTATCTATCGCGTTGTGTGGCCAGTTATTGTTCGAAACTTCCGGCAGCGGCGCTTTCTTCGGCCGAATAAACGACCAATGCTTTTCGTACTTGGCCCCCTGCTCTATCCAAAGCTTTAATTTCGCTATTTGCTCGGGCTTCAGCGCGCGGTGCGAATCCGCGGGCGGCATCCGCTCCGACTCGTCATCGGTGGTGATCCGTCGCCAAAGCTCGCTCTGTTCCGGGTGGCCAGGAATGATCGGCGTCACATCGTCATGCTTAATGAGCGCCGAGTCGGGCGTATCCAGCCGCAATTCCGCCTGGCGCGACTTCTCATCGAAGCCGTGGCACTGGAAACAGTTCTCGCTGAGGATCGGCCGAATGTCGCGGTTGAAACTGAGCGGCTTTTCGTCAGCGAGCGCGAACCTTGAGCCTGCAATGAGGGCCAATAGATATAGGAGAAAGATGCGCCGCATGAGGTGGGATCCGCCGTTTACTAATGTCGCGAGCGGGCACTTTTTATCATAATCCATTTGCGGCCAACCCGCTTCGAGAGACAATTTTCACTCTCTCGGCGAGTCGATGCCCACACGGCCGAATTGACGCTCGAAACCACACCATATATAGTGCCAAATTCACAACTTGTCGGAGGAAATGGACCGCATGGCCAGCAATGCCGCAGCGCTTCGGGAGCAGGGATTCGGGCAGACTCAGCGGCGCGACACTTGGTGGGTCCAGCCGCTCGCAATGGGTGCGGCGTTTGTCGTATTCATTATCTATGCGACGTTCCGCGGGCTACTTAACCGCGACTATCTATATGGCCACGGGACAGAGGTGCTGCCTGAGAGCGCGTACTTTTTGTCGCCGTTTTATTCGCCGCTGCTCGGGATGCCGAGCTGGATGCCGACCTGGGTCGCACCAGCGATTTTCGTAATGTGGATGCCGGCCGGCTTTCGGCTCACTTGTTACTACGGCCGCAAGGCGTATTATCGTTCGCTGTTCGGCGATCCGCCGGCGTGTGCCGTCGCCGAGTTCTGTAAGCCGCATTACAAGGGTGAGCGCGGCCTGTGGGCGTTCCAGAACATTCACCGTTACTTCTTATATCTCGCGCTGCTGCTCGTTTGCATGCACATCTACCACGTGGTCGAGGCGTGCCGCTGGCCAACAGCTGGCGGCGGCATCACGTTTGGCGTGAGCGTAGGTACGCTTGTGTTGGCAGTCGATTTGTTGTTCCTCGCGCTGTACGTATTCTCTTGCCATTCGCTACGGCACTTGGTCGGCGGCGGGCTCGATTGCTTCAGCGGCGCTTCGGGCGAGTCGCGCTACAAAGCGTGGAGCATCGTCACGAAGCTCAATGAGTTTCATGGCACGTTCTTTTGGATAAGTTTGTTCACGGTTGGCTTCGCCGATTTTTATATCTGGATGGTGAGCTCGGGGCACATTCACGATTTGCGGCTCATCTAAATCGAATTGCAACTAAATGGATAAGTATCAAACTTTCGAATACGACGTCGTGGTAGTTGGAGCCGGCGGTGCTGGTTTACGGGCGGCAATTGAGTCCTCAGCCCAGGGCGCGAAGACTGCCCTGGTGTGCAAATCGCTGCTCGGCAAGGCTCACACTGTCATGGCCGAAGGCGGCGTCGCCGCAGCCCTCGCGAATGTCGAAAACCGCGACAGCTGGCAAACGCACTTCCGCGATACCATGCGCGGCGGCAACTTCCTGAATCAATGGCGGATGGCGCAGCTTCATGCTCAGGAGGCGCCGCAGCGCGTGCGCGAGCTTGAAGAATGGGGCGCGGTGTTCGACCGCACTAAGGACGGTCGCATCCTGCAGCGGAATTTCGGCGGGCATACTTACCCGCGTCTGGCTCACGTCGGAGATCGCACCGGTCTCGAAATGATCCGCACGCTGCAAGATAAGGGCATCCACTCTGGCATCGACGTGCATCAGGAAGTAACTATCCGCGCGATTCTGAAAGACGGCGATCGTGTATCGGGCGGCTTCGGCTATCAGCGCGAGAGCGGCCGGTTCGTCGTTTACAAGACGAAGGCGATTGTGCTCGCCACCGGCGGCATCGGTCGTTGCTGGGACGTCACATCGAACTCCTGGGAATACACGGCCGATGGGCACGCAATGGCCATGTGGGCCGGCGCGGACTTGATCGACATGGAATGCATCCAGTTTCATCCAACCGGGATGGTCTGGCCACCCAGCGTGCGCGGGACCTTGATCACCGAGGGCGTACGCGGTGAAGGCGGCGTGCTGCTCAACGGCAAGGGCGAGCGGTTCATGTTCCGCTACGTTCCCGACATGTTCAAAGGCGAGTACGCGGAGACGGAAGAGGAAACGCAACAGTGGATTGCTTCGACGCTTAAGCAGGAGCGCCCGACTGCTCGGCGGCCACCTGAGTTGCTCAAGCGCGACGTGGTTGCGCGGGCCATTCGCCGCGAGATTCGCGAGGGACGCGGCACGCCCCACGGCGGCGTGTATTTGGACATCGCGTCGCGCCGGCCAGCCGAGGATATCAAGAAGAAGCTCCCCAGCATGTACCATCAATTCAAAGAGCTGGCGGATGTGGATATAACCACCACGCCGATGGAAGTCGGGCCGACGTGCCATTACATGATGGGCGGCGTGCGAGTAGATGCAGAGACGCAGGAGTCGACGGTCCCCGGTTTGTATGCGGCCGGTGAAGTGAGTGGCGGTATGCACGGCGCGAATCGGCTTGGTGGAAATTCGCTGTCGGATTTGCTGGTGTTCGGCAAGCGAGCTGGCGAGTTTGCGGCCAAGAAATCGAAGGCTACGTCACAGGGCAGTATCAATCAGGACGATGTCGAACGAGCGGCTGCCGACGCGCTTCGATATTTCGGCGATGAGCAAGGTGAGAACCCGTACGCGATTCACGAAGAGCTGCGTGGGACAATGCAGAGCCTGGTTGGCATCGTACGG
>JABDGM010000064.1:6879-21142 GCA_013286045.1 Planctomycetota bacterium
CCGGCCGCATACAAACCGGGGACCGACGAAGACTTGCGAGCGGCGCTAAAGAAGATTGATGAACTGCGAGCTCGGTCGCTAAAGGCGAAGGTGGGCGGCAACATTCAGTACAATCCAGGGTGGCACTTGGCGCTCGACCTCAAGAACATGCTGGATATCAGCGAGGCAGTCACGAAGTCGGCCCTCGAGCGGAAGGAAAGCCGCGGCGGACACACACGCGAAGATTTCCCGGACTACGATCCGGAATGGGAAAAGCTCAATTGCATTACGCGGCAGAATAAAGATGGAATCAGTGTAAAGGCCGAGACGCGGTCCGCGATGCCGGCGGAGCTGGCCGAGATCGTGAAGGGCGGCGGACCGAGTAAGGATTAGTTTTGTAGCCCGGCGCTTTGGGCCGGGACGAATCGAGCGAATGTAGCTCGGCAAAATTGAGGAAAGCATGGCTGAAGAAGCAACACTTCGCATCTATCGCGGCGACAATGAGAAGGGCGAGATGGTGGACTACAAAATTCCACTCGCGCCCGGAATGGTTGTCCTAGACGCGGTCCACGCCGTGCAGGCTATGCATTCGCCTGATCTCGCGGTGCGCTGGAATTGCAAGGCAGGCAAGTGCGGCTCGTGCGGCGGCGAAGTGAACGGCAAACCGCGGCTGATGTGCATGGACCGGATGGATAAGTATCCGCCGGGCGAGCCGATCGTCGTCCGGCCGATGAAGACGTTCCCCGTAATGAAGGATCTCGCCACCGACGTTTCGTGGAACTACACGGTTAACAAAAAAATTCCGCCGTTCAAAATGAAGAAAACGGACGGCGACCCGCGCTTCTCGCAGGAGGAAGCCGATCGCGTGCAGGAATTCCGCAAATGTATTGAGTGCTTCCTCTGCCAAAACGTATGCCACGTCCTTCGCGATCACGAGAAGCAACCTGAGTTCGGCGGCCCGCGCTTCTTCGTGCGCGTGGCAAGCCTCGAAATGCACCCGCTCGATACGGGCGACCGCCTTCCGCTCGTAAAAGACGAACTCGGCCTCGGCTACTGCAACATCACAAAGTGTTGCACCGAAGTCTGCCCCGAGCACATCAAAATCACCGATAACGCGATCATTCCACTCAAAGAGCGCGTGGTCGATCGCTTCTACGACCCGGTGAAGAAGCTGCTGCGGATTGTCTTTCCGAAGCAATCGTGATCGCAATTTGCGAACTTGGCCATTATTCGGGCGTTTAGACAGCGGTCTGACCCTTGCCCGCAATTCGCTTTCGAACAGCATTTTCCGCTAGGTTTTCTAGTGGTCGCCAAATGAGGCCCTGGTAAAATAGCGCTACAATCTTTTCGGCTTTCGGTTCTGCTTCAGGGGACTTTCGTGCGGGGGTTCCATTCTTTTGCTGTGCGAGTGCGTGCGAGCGGCTGGCTCTCGGCCGTGCTTTCTGTGAGCCTCCTCGGTTCCTGCTGCGCACTTTCACGCGCCAGTTTTACAACGATCATCAATGCTCCGCCAACGGCCATTCCCACCGCCGGCACGGTTGGTTCCGATACGCAGCTCAACGTTTTCAACAATGGGACGGTCGGAAACGCGGTCCGCGCCGGATCCGCAACGAGCACGAA
Organism: Planctomycetota bacterium; assembly: GCA_013286045.1. Classification (GTDB taxonomy): domain Bacteria; phylum Planctomycetota; class Planctomycetia; order Pirellulales; family Lacipirellulaceae; genus JABDGM01. Next base: position 8,479 of record JABDGM010000064.1, read on the forward strand.
CATCGAAGTCAACATCTCGGGCGGCACGGTCGGATCGTCTTTTCAAGCCCAGCACAATAGCACCATCAACATCTCCGGCGGCAGCGTCGGCCAGAGCTTCACGGCCGGCATTCTTAATGATGCCAACAACAACGTGCATGTAAATGTCTCGGGTGGCACGGTTGGCGATACGCTCACGGTCAACCGCGCAAGCTCCTTAACGATGACGGGGGGCACGATTGGCGCATCGGCGCACGTCCGCGCCGGCGGTAGCCTCTCCATCAGCGGCGGCAGCATCGGGCGATATCTCACAGCCGATGCAGGCACGGTCGTCAACTTTTCCGGCGGAACAATCGAATCCGACTTTCAGGATTCGGGAACGTTCAACATGTCGGGCGGTATCGCGCTCAATGGCATTCAATTCACCGCAGCGACGATTAACATCAGCGGGGGTTCGTTTTATGGGATGAGCAGCGCTTCGCTTTCAACCTCAAAGTTCTACGGCAGCGATTGGCGGATGAACGGTGTTCCGATCTCCCAACTGCAAAACATCGGAGACATATACGTCCCGACCTGGCAAACGAGAGACGACATTATTAGCGGTACCCTATCCGATGGCACACCCGTCCAGGTGTTTTCCGGCTTCGCGACAACTTTGGTGGATACCGCCGTACCCGCCGTGGGGCCAGCCGTTGTCCACGCCGGCAGCGATCCACTGGGCTACGGAATTCGCGGCGGCCAAACGTTGGTCGTCGATTCAGGCACGGCCGTTCCCAGCAACTTCAACGCCGGCTGGGGAAGCACGATCCAGGTTCACGCCGGCGGCAACGTAGGACCAAAGCTTCAAGCGGTGGGGACGATGGTCATCGTCGATGGTGGCACGATCGGAAACAGCGACCTCGGGGGCGTCTTTCAAGCTTTCCGCGGCACCAACGTCCAACTCACCAGCGGGTCGATCACCAACATGACCCTTCAAGCGGGAAGCACATTCAACATGTCGGGGGGGACCAGCAAGTTTTTTGTCCTGAACGGCGGCGTCGCCAACGTTACGGGCGGCGTGGCCACCATCAGCGCTATTGGCGGCCAGCTAAATCTCTACGGCGGCGAAATGAGATTGGACGGTGTCCCGATCGCCGGGCTAGATCACGAGTCGGACTCCGTGGCGGTCAACGTGCCGTCCGGATCAATCATCTCCGGCACGCTCGCAGATGGCAAGCCGTTTATGTACTCCAGCCTCCTCAACACCAGCATCTCCGGTGGGACGCTTACGCTGCACGCGATGGCCCCGCCGCCGATCGCGGCCGCCCCGATTTTCGCCTCCGCCGGCGCGGTCCCCTACGGCATCCGCAACGGCGAGTCGCTCATCGTCGATGCGGGTGGCACGGTCGCCGATGGTTTTCGTGCAAGTTGGGGCAGCTCGATCGAGATTCGACCGGGCGGCGTCATGGGTCAAAACCTGGTCGCCGTGGGGACGAACTTACACGTCGTCGGCGGCTCGCTCGGCAATTCAGCCACGCTGCTCGGCAACAGCACAGCGCGGATCGAAGGTGGAAACGTCGGCACGAACTTCACGATGCACGGCGGCTCCCTCGAAATAGCCGGCGGTACCGTCGCCAGCCTGACCGCGTTGGAAGGATCCGCGCTAACAATTTCGGGAGGCACGATCACCAGCTTTTCAACGGCAAACCATTCGACCGTCAACATCAGCGGCGGCACCTTCGGTGATGTCTTCCAGATTATAGGCAGCACCGCCAATCTATCGGGCGGGGCAAATGTGAGTATCGGGCTCTTAAACCAGAGCACCGTGAATGTCAGCGGCGGGAAGTTGACCAACCCTTATATCAACGGTCAATGCGTTGTAAATGTGACGGGCGGCACCTTAAATCAGATGACGAATGACGACGACGGCATTGTCAACATGTCCGGCGGCAACCTCACCGGTCTTATTTCTTACGGCACACTTAACGTCTCCGGCGGCAATATTAACGCGGCCAACTGGGGCATGAACTTCGGCAGTAAGTTGAATCTGTACGGCGACGACATGCGCCTCGATGGCGTTCCAATTGCGGGCCTGCACAATGCAGGCGGCTTCGTAAATCTAGACATACCAACCGGCGCATTGCTCAGTGGCGTGCTGGCCGATGGCACAAGTTTCTTAATGCCCACGACGGGTTATATCGCCCATGATACGGTTACGCTTCATCTCGCCGCGATTCCCGATGCACCCACGCTGATCAACGTTCCCGGCGACGTCGCCCCGTCCACAATCCGCTCGGCCCAAACGCTCGTGATCGGCGCCGGTGGCAGCGGCACAAGCACATTTTTGGCCGGCTGGGGCAGCACACTCAGCCTCCGAACGGGCGGCAGCGTCGGCACCGTGAGTGCAATCGGCGCCCGCATCAATAACGAGGGTGGCGCTATCGCCAGCATCGATGCCTATCGCCAATCGACCGTCACAATGACGGGCGGCACCCTGACAACAAACCTCTCCGCCCACGACGCTTCCGTCGTGAATTTTGCCGGCGGCACGATCGGCGGCAGCATTTTCACCGACCCCGGCAGCGTCGTGAACTTCATGGGCGGAACTGTTGGCAATAGCGCCGCTGAGTTCGACGTGAAGGGCCTCGTCAACACCTCGGGCGGCGTGGTCATCGGAGGCTACCGCGTATTCAACGCCGGCGTCGCGAATATCTCCGGCGGAAAAGTTGACTACGAATTCGATGCCGCCTCCGGCAGTCACGTCAATTTTTACGGCACGCAATTCGAAATCAACGGAGCCGCGATCCCCGGCCTGTCGCTCGGCACGCCGCTGGTACTCACAACGCGAGACAAAGTGCTTACCGGCACGCTCATGGATGGAACAACGTTCAGCATCTATCTGGCGAGCACCGACGACTTCGGCGTCGATTCATTCAGCCCCACCGGAACGCTAACGCTCTACTTGCTCGCCCCCAAGATTTCCGGCGATTTCAACAACGACGGCACCGTTGATTCCGCCGACTACGTAATGTGGCGCGACATGAAAACAATCGTAAACGTGGCCCGGGGCACGAATGGCGATGCAAATTACGATGGCCAAGTGACGGACGCCGACTACATGATTTGGCGCGCGCACTTCACGTCGCCGCCGGCGTTCGGCGCCAGCGCCGCGGTTCCTGAACCCTCCGCCATGCTGCTCGCCTTGATCGGACTCACGAGCGCAATTATTCGCCGTCGCTAAAAGCGTTGCCCCGCGGCGCGGTTCTTACTTAACTCCGCTTTGCTCCGACCCTTGTCGCACGCGCGAAAAGTACACCCCGCCGGCGCTCACGCATACGGTTCCAACCACTGCGATCAAAAAGCAAAAAGCCTGCAAGAACTTAGCCCGTGAAAGTTGCGACGCAAACAAGTCCTTACCTAACTGGACCACGCAGCTACCGGTGTAGCCGGCGCTATCGGCAAGGTAAATCGCAAACACCGCCGTGCCGACGAAGTGCGTCGAGGCCATCAGTCGGTCGAACAGCACCGAATTGTAAGGCACATACGCCATATAGCCGCCTAGGCCGATGAGCGTTATCCACCAAAAGCCGTCGATCGTGCCACGCGCGTGGAGCAGCGTCGCAATGCCAATCAGTAAGAACCCCGCGGCAATCACAAAAAACACGGCGACGAGCGCCCGGCGATTATCTTTCACCATGAACAGCAGCGACATGACACCCAGCACGCCTAGCCCAACGCCGAGCTCGATGTTCGTCATGATGCTCGTGTTCGCTGCGTACGAATAGCCAAGCTGGTCGAGGATCTCGACCATGTAGTTGTCGCGGTACTCACGAAACGTCGTGAGCAGCACATACGCCACGACGAGCAATACGATGCCGGGCAAATACGTCCGCAGGAACTGCCGCCGGCGCGCGGCGCCCATCGGCTCGCGCTCGGTGCGCGCGGCGCGATCTGCCAAGGTTGGCTCAGGCATCTGGTCGAGGAGCCAAATGACGAACAAAAACGCCGGGGCGAAAAATAGTCCCGCCGCGGCAGGCATCCAAAACTCTCCCAGCGCCGGAAACGGATTCGGCAACTGAATCCCGAGCATCGGCAGCGGCCCACCGGCAAGCATCGCGCGGCCCACATCTTTGAAAACACCACTCGCCACGATAAAAGAGCACGCCAGCCCAGACAGCAAAAAGTCCGACGTCCGCCGCCCTTCGAGATATTGCACGAACAAGCCCCACACAAGTCCGAGCGGCAAGCCGTTGAAGAAGATCGCCGCGACCTTCCACTCCGGCGGCGCCGCGCCAAATAGCACAAGTGCGAGTTCAGCGATGACCACTAGCGCGATGATCGCCGGCAGCCGCCGCGACCGCGTCGCCTCCGAGTTCAATTTCACGCCGAGATATTTCGCCACCGTGTAGCCAAGAATCTGGCTGACGACGAATGCGGTTTTCAAGTAGATGCCGCTGCCCGCGAAATGTAACCCCGAATACGTTGCCGCGAGGAACGGCTTGCGAAACGCGTACACAAAAAAATACGCAAAGAACGCACAACCCACGGCGTAACTATTTAGCACCGAGGCGGGAGCGCTGCCGAGCCACCGGGTAAGCCTGGAGCCCGAATTTAGCATGGCGTGATTCCGCGTCGAGGGTCGTAATTTGCTCAAAATCCGCCGAAACGACAGACCGCAAATCAAGAATTCAATAGCTCGAAAGTAGCTGCGAAGGGGCTGGCGATCAATTAGAATAGTGACAGAACCTGCCTGACCCGCCCTGCCCTGGCGCGGCGTCTTCAACCTTCTGTCTGTGATTCGAGAGGCGATCCCATCATGCCGAGTCGCATGCGAGTTCTGTCAGTCGCTGTCCTATTGATCGTGGCGAGCAATGTCTCGGCCGACGACAAAGTCGACTTCGCCAAACAGATTCAACCGATCCTAAGCGAGAACTGCGGCAAATGTCACGGCGAGAAGAAGGCCGCCGCAAAGCTGCGGCTCGACTCGGCCGCGAGCATCAAGGCCAAGTGGGACGGCCAGCCGGATCTCCTTGTCGCGGGCGACCCCGATAAGAGCGAACTATATAAGCGGATCACCATGCCCGCCGACGATAAAAAACGGATGCCCAAGGGTGGCGACCCGCTCGCGAAGGATAAGATCGACCTGATTGCGAAGTGGATCAAAGAGGGCGCGGTGCTGCCAATCGCGGCGGCCGTGGCGGCGACTGAACCAGCAAAGCCGGCAGCCGCCGACACTGCAGCCGCTCCGAAAAAGGAAGATAAGCCTGCCGACATTCCTCCGCCAAAGGTGAACCCCGCCCCGAAGGAGGCGATCGACAAACTCTCGGCAGCCGGCGCGCAAGTGATGCCCCTGTTCGCCGACAGCAATTTGCTCACTGTCTCGTTCGCGCATCGCAGCGAACCCGCCGGTGACGCCGAAATCGCGCTCCTCTCCGGCGTCGCCGAGCAATGCTACGGATTGAATCTCGCCGATTCGAAGCCCACAGATGCCGGCCTCGCGCCGTTGGAAGCTCTTAAGAATTTGGCTGAGCTGCACATGGAACGCTCAGCCGTAACCGATGCAGGACTCGCACACATCAAAGGCCTGGCGAGTCTGCAGTACTTGAATTTGTTTGGCACCGGCATCACCGACGCCAGCGTCCCAAATCTTAAAGAACTTAAGAACCTGCGGAAGCTGTATCTTTGGCAAACTAAGGTGAACTACGATCCGGCAATGAGTCTCGAAAAAGACATCCCCGGTTTAATGGTCAACTTGGGTTACAACCACCCCGTCGTCATGAAAATGCGGCTTACCAAGGAGCTGGAGGCCACAAAGAAGCAGGTCGAAGAAGCGAAGGCCGAAGAAACCAAAGCCCAGCAAGCGCTCGATGCCGCGAAGAAGAATTCAGAAGCGGTGAGCGCCCGCGTCGCCGATATCGAAAAGCAACTCAAGGAAGCCGATGGCGGCGCGGCGCCCGCTGCGGACGCCAAGCCAGCCGCAGATAAATCTGTCGCTGACAAAGCTGCGGCGGATAAGAAGGCGGCCGAAGACAAGGCTGCTGCCGACAAGAAGGCGACCGATGAAAAAGCCGCTGCTGATAAAGTAGCCGCCGAAAAAGCCAAGACCGAGAAAGAGGCCGCGGATAAGGCAGCGGCAGAGAAAGCAGCCGCCGAGAAAGCGGCAGCGGACAAGGCCGCAGCCGAGAAGGCGGCCGCCGAAAAGAAAGCCGCCGAAGAGGCTAAGGCCGCGGCCGACAAAGCAGCCGCTGACAAAGCCGCTGCTGACAAAGCCGCTGCTGACAAAGCCGCTGCTGACAAAGCCGCTGCTGACAAAGCCGCTGCTGACAAAGCCGCAGCCGACAAAGCCGCAGCCGAAGCAAAGGCCGTCGCGGATGCAAAAGCCGCCGGCGAAAAAAAGAACTAAGAACGAGCGGTCGCGCGCCGCGGACTCTGCAAATCCGAATGGCGCTCAATAATGGAGTAGCGCACATGTCATCCGCCATACCTCGGCGAAAGTTCTTGCAGTTGGCAGCCGGTGCCGCCAGCCTCGCAGCCGCCCCACGCGTCGTCACCGCCAAAAAGACCGACTCGCCCATCATTCTGGGCGAGGGCGAGCACAAATACGAAGTCGAGCACAATTGGCCGCAGCTGCCCGACCAGTTCACCTGGCAAACCACGCACGACGTGGCGTTCGACAAGGCCGGCAATCTGTACGTAATCCACGAAGGCCACAAGGAAAAGAAGGATCACCCAGCAATCTTCGTTTTCGACGCCGACGGCCAGTTTATCCGCTCCTTCGGCCAAGAATTCCAAGGCGGCGGCCACGGCCTCGAGGTGCACGACGAAAACGGCGAAGAGTTCCTTTACGTCACCGGCTACCAGGGCCTCAAAAAATTCGCCAAGCTCACGCTGAAGGGCGAGCCAATCTGGGAACGACACGCCCCGATCGAGTCCGGCATCTACGCCGAAGGCGAAGATCACAGCACGAAGCCCGGCATGGCCCGTGACCACTTCCAGCCAACCAACATCGCGTTCCGCCCCAATAGCACCGACTTCTACTTGGCCGATGGCTACGGCGCCTACGTCATCCACCTTTACGACCACGACGCCAACTACAAAAAAACCTTCGGCAAACCTGGCAAGGAAGACGGCCAGTTCAACACCCCGCATGGCATTTGGATCGATCAGCGCGCCGGCCGCGATCCAAGCATAGTCGTCGCCGACCGCGCAAACGGCCGCCTGCAATGGTTCACGCTCGACGGGGACCACCAACAATCGCTCGACGGCTTCCACTTGCCCGCCAACATCGATACCTTCGGCGACCTAATGCTCGTACCCGATCTCCAAGCCCGCGTCACGCTCCTCGATGGCCAGAACAAAGTCATCGCCCACTTCGGCGACGACGAAGCATGGGGCGGGGAAGTGATGAAGCGCGAAATCCGCAAGCACCCCGACCAATGGCCGGATGGCAAATTCATCCACCCGCACGACGCCTGCTTCGACGCCCAGGGCAACATTTTCGTCTGCGAATGGGTCGCCACCGGGCGCGTCTCCAAGATGCGCAAGCTAAGCTAAGGTGTCGAAGTACAAGGCGGCTCGCTCGCCAATTCCGCCAGCGCCTCGCGCACTCGAATCTTCTGATCCGACTGCAAGATCAAGTACCGATGCGGCCCATTCGGCTCCGCCGTGAACGAAGTCACCCCTTTGTCCGACACCGCCACACGCCCCGGCGGCGACAAGTCGAAATACCCATCCGCCGGCCGCACCGCATAGAGCACACTCGTTAGATCCCAAGTCGGCCGATCGTGCGGCGGCGGTTCGTAAAGCCGATACGCTTCGGCCAGCGGATGATGTTTCACATATCCGAAATTGCGCTCGATGCATTCGTGCGGAAACGGCACGGCCACGCCGATTTCAAACCCGCTAAACACAATCGGTGTCGGCCAGCCCTTCACGAGCGCTTGGGCCGAATGAATGTCTTTCACAATGTTGTATTCCAGCGCCGGCTTGTCCTCAGTCGTCGCGAACGCGCCGCCCATCACCGACAATAGCCGCACTTTCGCGCGCACCAACGCCACGCCCGTCAGCGGACTCACCTCATCCCCAGGCGACTCGAGCAGCCGCGCAAGATTCGTCGAAAAGCCAACCTGAACGATCACCACCGAGCCGTCGCGCTCCTTGGTGAGCGCCTCACGCAGCACCTTCACCGCGTCCAGCGCATCCGCGCCGCTCTGCAGCCGATGCGGATACCTCACCTTGCCATCATCACGTTCGTTGACCAAACCAGTGTACTTGCTCGCCTCTGGCGTCATCCCCTTGCGAACAACGCCGATCGGCACATCCCCGCGTCCATAGAAGGTATTAACGACGTCGACAAACGGCGCCGAAAGCGCTTCGTCCTTCGTCACCGTCACCGCGATTAGCTTGCACTCCTTGCGAGACATGAGCGCATGGATAAGCCCAAGCGCCAACGCATCGTCGACGTCGTTGCCAATGTCCGTATCAAAGATCAGCGGAACAGGCCCGGGCGCCGCCGCAGCAATCGTCGCCGGCGAGGCTCCGACGATAAGAGCGACGACTAACCACAGTCGACCGAGCCGGTTCGATTGCCACAATAGCTTGCTCATGCCGCGAATTTAGCGTCGGCGCAAGCCGAAGTCGAATCCGCCAATCGATGAAGAGCACTCCCCACAACTCCAACGCCCGACCGATCTAGCAATTATTTTCGCCGAAGCTATACTGCGATGGCTGTGCTGGCTCATTCGAGCGTTCGGTTGGCAACTCGCTTCTCCCCCGAGTCATGAAAAGCACGATTCGAATGCCGCGTACGCGCCGCGCGTTCACGCTTGTCGAACTATTGGTCGTCATCGCGATCATCGGGATTCTCGTCGCTCTTTTGTTGCCCGCGATCCAATCCGCCCGCGAAGCCGGCCGCCGAGCCGCCTGCCAAAACACGATTCGGCAATGGGGCGTATCGATGCAAAACTTTCATGCGACCCTAAATCGATTGCCCGAACCACTTCGTACGAATCCGCGGCGAGTATGGGTCGTTTACACTTGGCCCTATATGGAAGACCAAACGCAGGCCGCTGCCTTTGATCAAAGCACACACTTCTACCTGCCGCCCAATACGATTACCAGCACTTTCGACGGAACTTATGCCAAGCAAATACCCGCGTACTACTGCGCAAGCGACCGGCCGGGCGCGATGTGGACTGGAGACATTTATTGGCGCTGCCGGGGGAACTACGTGATCAACTGGGGCCAATTCGCTATGCCTGGCGTCGGGCCCTACGTTGCTCCAGACCCAACGTGGACCGCCCAGTATGGCTTAGCGCCGTTCGGTCTTGAAGACTTCGCGACTGCAACGCTGCCCCGAGTCGTTAGGTTCAAAGATTTTACCGATGGCACTTCCCACACGATGTTGCTCTCGGAAACCGTCTGCACCGCTGCCGACGACACCTACGATATCCGCGGCGACATGCTCAACGACGGCGAGGGCTGCACCGAGTACATGACGATCGATACTCCCAACAGCGGCACCGACATCACGCCTTATCTCCACAACGGCGGAAAGAATTTGCAGGACGACCCCCCAGCCTTAATCGGCGCCTACGCTCACAAAGCGGCCCGCAGTCGGCATCCCGGCGGCGTGAACGTGATCATGGCCGATTGCTCGCTTCGCTTCATCAACAACGATATCGCGCTCGATCTCTGGCGCGCCATGGGTACGATGAACGGCGGCGAAGTCGTTTCCGATTCAGCCAATTAGTTGCCCAGTGCGTTTCGCAAATCTGTAGCATGAGCAGACGGTTGATGATATTCAAAGCCGGCGTAAATTCCTTCGCTTTTAGTTTCTTACTTCTCGCCCTAATTTCGGGTTGTTCCGCAGACACGAAGCGCGGCATCGTGACAGGGACGGTCTCCCTCGATGGGCAGCCAATTGCGTCTGGCAACATTCGCTTCGATCCCGCAGACGGTCACACGGCAACCGCCGACGCGGCGATCACCGACGGCAAATTCAGTGCGACCGTGCCGCCCGGCGAGAAACGCATCTCCATCCGAGCGCCGAAAGTTGTAGGAAAGAAAAAAGCCTACGAAACACCGGACAGCCCAACGGTCGATTTAACGGAAGAAATGATACCCAAACGCTACAACGCCCAAACCGAACTCAAGACAACTATCAAACCTGGCACCCAGGAAATGCCAGCATTCGATCTCAAAAGCAAATAATCCGCATCTCGACAGAACGATCATTTTAAGTGAGGCAAAACGTCGCCTCCCCAAAGCGCTTCTTAACTTGAAACCGCGCCAATCGCGGCGCTTTATCGCCGATGAGTAACACGACGATCGCTATCCTCGTGACGATCGCCTTCAGCATCCTCGGCGTCGTTGGCGACTATTTCCTGAAGATCGCCAGTGCGAAAGAACATTCGCTGAAAGCAGCCGAGTTCTACCTCGGTTTCATCCTCTACGCATCAACCGCCTTCGGCTGGGTGTTCGTCATGAAACACCTCAAACTCGCCACCGTCGGCGTCGTATACTGCGTTTCGATGGTGCTGCTGCTCTCGGCCGTCGGTGTCGTCGCGTTCAAAGAAACGCTGAGCGGCTACGAGATCGCCGGAATTCTCATGGCCATCGGCTCGCTCGTCCTGTTGGCACGCTTCAACTGAAACGCCGCTTACGGCCGCGCTTTTGAAACAAAACTACGCGGTGTGCCGAGATTCCAGCACCGTTTTGATTTCTTCCGCAGACATGCCGCGATCAAGCATGTCCTGCTTGAGCTGCGCCGAAGTCGTCAATTTACGAATCTTGTAAAAACAGACCGAAGCGATCGCCCCCAGCACGACCAGGGCCGGCGCACCAAAAACAATGGCGACGGTTACGATCGGAATGGCATCTTCGCTATTCAAACGGCTTAGGAAACCACTCATCGGCGTCTCTCCGTAAAACCTATATGTCGCCCGCCGTGTATTCGTTGGCCGAAGACCGATCTTGGCCGCCAATTACCACTTATCCTTGGTCGACCGTCATATCATAACGGCGGTTCGCCGTTTGTGATCCGGCCGAAGATTCCGTGAGACTTATCGGCTGGCCACGCTCGTGCCGCCCCCACCAGGCGTCGGCATCTTCGATCGACCATTCGAGCGCCTCGGGACAGCGCGAGATTAATATCGAGAGATCGCGCGCCGTTTGCGGTCGCTTCGCACGCGTTTTTTCCAGGCACGCCAAAAGTGCCGCCTCTAATGCGGGCGGAATCGGCGTGTTAATGCGTTCCGAAGGCGGCACTGGCGGCGTCGCGACATGCTTCTGGCAAAGGTCGACGACGCTGTCCGCTTCGAACACCGGCTTGCCCGTCAGCAGGAAATAGCCCACTGCACCGAGCGCGTAGATATCGCTCCGCGCATCCACCGAGTTCGGCAATTGAATCGCTTCAGGCGACATATAGAGCGGCGTACCCGTCAGCGACGCATTTTGCGTCGCCCCGGCGCGTTTCTGTTCGTCGAGTGCCTTCACCAACCCAAAGTCGAGCACCTTCACCACATCCGGCTGCCCGCCGCGACGATTCAGCATGATGTTGGCGGGTTTGACGTCCCGATGCACAAGCCCGAGCGAATGCGCTTCGAACAGCGAACCGCAAATCTGCTGCAAAATATGGATCACGCGCGGCACCGGTTGCGCACCGTACTTCTCCACTAGCGTTTGCAGATCGATCCCGTCCAAAAACTCCATCGCATAGTAGAAAACGCCTTCCGGCGTCCGCCCAAAATCGTAAATAGCCACTGTGTTCGGGTTGTTAAGCTGGCTGGTGATCTGCACCTCACGCTCGAATCGCTCCAGCGCGCCCGCATTCACTTTATTAACATCGAGCATCTTCACCGCAGTTGGTCGACGCAGCATCGCGTGCTGCGCCTTATACACAACCCCCATGCCACCCGCGCCAAGTTTCTGCTCGAGCTTGTATTGCCCGATTTGCTGGGCTTCGATGACCGCTTTCTGCGCTTCGCGCTGCGAATGCGCGAGAAGCAACGTGAACACGAAGATCGCAATCGCACTGAGAGCCAACAACGTGAAAAGCCCCCAGAACGTCCACTCCAGAATCGCCAGCGGCCGAAACGCCTCGGCATAAGCAATTTCAGTGGCCACCCCCATGTTCGCATTCGGCAGCCAACGCCACGCCCCAACAACCTTCACCCCGCCAAAGTTCCGATAGCCCGATACATCGACACCGGCGTTACCGGCCACCGCATCAGCCGCCATCCGCGTCAGCGGCATCTCGCGGCGGCGAGCGTTCGGTCGAAAGCCCTCCGTCATATCGCCGCCAGGATCACGCGCCGAAAGCTGCAATATCGAATGCGGGTTCTCCTGGTTCGGAGAATCGGGAAGCAGTCCCAGCAGAATCAACGCATCATCGAACCGGCTGTTGGAGACAAACAGCCCGTCCCTATTGAACGCATAGGTCTCGCCGGTGTTTCCAACCCGACCCAACTGCAAAATGCGCGTAAACTCCTGCTCTGGTCGAATACGCAACCCAAGCGCTGCGACAACCTGAAAACTCTCGTCTCGAATCGGCGCGCACACAAACATCGTCGGCACGCCCGTGCGCATCTGGCCGTTCTCATCTTTAAGTGCCACCCGGCTCGGAAACGGCGTCGACACGCACGCTTCCCCAGCCAATGCGCGCGAAATAAACGAATCGTACTCTGGAATGTCCTGCTGGCCGATC
>JABDGM010000065.1 GCA_013286045.1 Planctomycetota bacterium
ATGGTGGCCTGGAATCAGCAATTGGCGTCGCGCCTTGACCGTGAACTGGAGAGCCCTTTTTGCGCGGTTCACTTGGGATCTGCATAGCGCACTGGGGTTCTGGAGTTTTCCCTTTGTTCTGATGTGGGGAGTCTCAGGGTTCTACTTTTGTTTTTCACAAACCGTCAACGTTCTCTCCGGATTTGTCGATCCGAACGACAAGCACGCCGACCAGGTCTTGGGTTGGCTCAGCATGGCCCATTTTGGCAGGTTCGACTGGTTTACCGAGGCGCTTTGGATCTTGTTAGGACTAGTGCCTGCGCTGCTATCAGCTACTGGCGTCTTTTTATGTTGCCGCCGGATGATCTACAAGCTTCCGCCAGCCAGACCGTAATTACTCGATGCTCTGCCCCGATGCCCTAAAGACCACCTACGTCGGTCCCAACTCCTGATTAGTCGCGTTTTCGGAAACTGCCTTCAGAGGGTACCCGAGCTTTCTTTGCGACGTTCGCGGCCCGCATTCACTCGAATAATTTCTGCCAACACTGACCAATCGCACTGTCCCCAACCATGCGCCTGGGCAGCGATAATATGGTCCCGAACAACGCTTCCAAATGGCAGAGGCACCTTGGATTCAGCCGCCGTCTGCAGAATCAAGCGAACATCTTTCGAGCCCACCCCATCCAGTGTTGATCCCAAAACCTCATCAAAGTTGCCGATGCGAATTTTGTTCAAGTATTTTGGCATCGCTGGGTGTTGTAGCAAATCCTTAAACATTGAGCTGACCATATCAAGGTTCAGACCTTGCGCATCGGCAAAAACTAGGGCTTCGCCCATGGTTTCGAGTAAGCACGCCGCGAAGAAGTTCACCACAAGTTTGAAGCTCGCCGCTAGTGCTGGATCGTCGCCAATTACAATAAGCTTGGCCGTGTAGGCGTTCAGAACGAGCCGACAGCGCTCCAAAACGTCCGGTTTGCCCGCCACGAAACTAATTAGTTTTCCTGCAGCGGCATGCTCGGGGTGTCCTGCAAAAGTAGCCGCCAAGTAGTGGGTTCCGTGGCTCGTGTGCAGGGTGGCGAATTCTGTTGTTGATCTCGGCGTCACCGTGGATGTGCCAATGTGCACGGCACCAGACCGCATGCCCGCGAGGATTCCATCGGCGCCGAGCAGATTTGCTCGTACTGACTCGTCGTCCATTAGGCAAGTAAGTACAAAATCTGCCTGCGCTGCAGCTTCCCGAGGCGAGCGTGACGCCACCGCCCCAGAAGCGACAAGACCTTCCATCTTCTCTTGGGTGCGGTTATAGACAATGACGTGATGGCCGGCACGCTGAATGCTCTGCGCAATGCCTGTACCAATTCGTCCCAGACCGAGGCACGCAACCGATAGAGGTGCTGTCGTCATGTATTCCTTTCCGCCAAGTGGGTGAGATCGCACCCTTTATCGCACTCGTGTTTGTAATCGGTCAACGCCGTTCCATTTTTCTCACTTCGTGAAAAGTGGTCTTATCGGAAGGCGGCCAACCGTGAAAAGCCAGATTCCGATAATCCCGTTTCTCAGGACTTGGCTGAGGGGCCTTCTCAAGGCGTCCCGGATAATCCATATGAAACCCCGCGACACTGTGAAAAATGGAAGGGGAGACAGGCTCTCCCCTTTTGCGTATGGCGACTCGGAGGAGTTTATCCGATTGGCGTGCTGGCGACGGTCGCGCTTGCACCTGTGACATCAGCGCGGATCACGCCGGATTGGTCGGTGAAGAACATGCGCTGTCCGGTCTGTCCCGCGGCAATAGGTGTCGCGGTAAGCGTGTAGGTCTGGTTGCCGGCGGCTGCCGCATAAGCGAAGGTGTAGCCGCTCTTGGTCCCTGCGGACAAGACCGAGTCAATCAAGTCTGCCGAGGTCGAGCTGGCCGTGCCGCCAGCAGCGATCGGGCCGAGGTTCGTCAGCGCTGCCGGGAAGGTGCCATAGCTCGTGGAGTAGGCAACGCAGGACGTATTAATCGTTCGCAGCGAGCCAACCGCAGAAGCCTCGTTGGCCGCCATCTTTGCCCTCAACAAGTTGGGGATGGCGATCGCGGCGATAATCAGAATAATCGCCACCACGATCAAGAGTTCGATTAGTGAGAAACCTTTTTGTTTGTTACGCATAGTTCTCCTTGCAAATGTAAGGCCGCACCGGGGGGGCGCGCTCCTATTGTGTGTGCAAGTCCGTTACCGAGGCTGGGGATGAGGATGACTGATGCGACACAAAGGCCGTAAGTCTGGGGATTAGCGCTACATAGACTCTAAAGGTGCCGCCTCGGGCGGGTTTCCGATTCGAGCCAACGGGGACGCGTCAACATGATACTGCCAAAAAACGCCATCGTACTGAGCCGTAAAGTGTCGTGAGTCGATATAAAGTAGATCGGCTCACGACATATCAAGGAGGATCGAATCGCCTCTGTCGGGAGAAGGCAACTCGTGATCGCAGCCCAAGTCCCGAGAACTCCGCTTCTCGGCAACTGGCCTTCCCGCCTTGTGTCGCCAAATTTTATCGTGACCTTACGCCCTGACGGTGATATACCCTCGCCAAGTCACAGACACACCCCGGGAAGCAGCTGCGGCCCAAGCCAATGCTGCTTCCTTTTTTGTTTTGTATGCGCTGGAGAGAGCCAGTTACCGATAATCCCGTTTATCAGGAGTTGGAAAACTGTGCATCCCGATGTTAGGTTGAGGCCATCACCTTGACGGCAGTCCAGGGGGCGGCATGACGCGACTGCAACGAGTACAGATTGGGAAACAGGTTGTCTACGCATAGAGGCGGTCAACTTCACAGCAGCGGGTAGCAGAAGAAAAACAATGAAGCGCATTGCTGCTCTCAGAAAAGAAGGATTTGAACTGCTAGCGGTCGTCCTTCCCGATGGACTTTGCCAATATTCACTCGGGAACCCGCAGCATCTAGCATTGGCCGAGGAACTGGCGTCACACGTCGAAAAAGAAGCGCTACGGCGCCTGAGGATCAACGGGCCGGTTCAATGAGGACCCGGAAGCTGGGGTACCAAACCTCCAGTTAGCGATAATCCCGTTTATCAGGATGTGGCCGGGACAGTCGAGATTTCGTTCGAATGTTTTGCGGGCGATAGCTGTTTCATCGCCCTGCCACGCCCGGTTCCGCACGGCACTTCCTCGGCGTCTCTGAGAGTGTCCGCCAATCCTCGACTGAGGAATTGCCGATCCGCCATGACGGCGTTCACGGCGGGTAGCAGCTCCTTGGCAGCGTCTGTTTTGACAACGAAGCCCACAGCGAACTTCAAAGCCCCCCGCACTACATCGGGAGAGGATTCCTGACTCAAGAAGAGTATTTTGGAGTAGGGGGAAAGTTTGCGGATTCGTCGAGCGACAATCAGTTTATTCAACTTGGGAAGACCGATGTCCAACAAAACCAAGTCCGGTTTGAGTGCTTTGGCTTTCTGAACCGCTTCCAGCCCATCTTAGGCTTCACCGACTACGTGCAAATCAGCTACCTTCCCGATCATCGAAGAAACAAAATGACGCTTGACGCCGTGCCTGCAAACGCTGCACCTGCCGGTCGCTTAAATGACCTTCTTCGATTTGCTGTAAAACTTTCGATCGCTCTCGTTAGCGTTTGTTCTTGACACCTCGCTGAGGAACGTGCTAAACGGCGCTACCAAGCCGGGCCTCATGTGTTCTTTAGCGTTCATTTTCAATGGATGATCCCGCACAAAGCAAAAAGGTGGTCCTATGAATCCTTTGGTCTGCAGAGTGAACAGATCGTCGAGCACGATCAAGAAAGCAGCAGTGCTCCTCTCCGTCGTCATGGCGCTAATGGCAGTTTCTCTTCCTCTTTTCTCCCAAGCTGCGGTAGGGACGATCCTGGGAGGCGTTTTTGATTCAGCGGGCGGTTCGATTGCCGGCGCGAAAGTGGCGATAATCGACGTGGCCCGCGGCACCACGAGAGCGTTGACCACCGACGAAGCCGGCGAGTATACGGCTCCCAGCCTGCTCTCTGGCACCTATACTGTGCGCGCTGAGGCCAAGGGATTCAAGACGGTGGAACGCACCAACGTGCTGCTCGAGGTGACCCGAAGCGTTCGTGTCGATCTTACGCTGTCGCCTGGTGAGCAAACCCAAACCGTCACAGTCACGGCGGAAGTTCCGGCCATCGATACCACCTCCTCCACCCTCGGCGGAATCATCACCAACCAGTCGATTACGGCACTGCCCCTGATCAGCCGTAACTTTTTGAATTTGATGGACCTGCGCCCCGGCGTCGTAAATATATCGCCGGGAACGACCGCGACGACCACGGTCACCAATGGTCGGCGTCAGGGAGCAGACGTTCTGGTGGTCGAAGGTGTAACTCAATTCGATCTGGCGACCAGCAATGTCCTCATCAACGGATCCCAGAAGGGCGGAGGCGGTACACAGTTTCCGCTCGATGCCGTTCAGGAATTCGCCACCACGCAAGACTCTCCGGCCGAATATGGCTGGCGGGATGGATCGGCAATCAACCTTGGGGTCAAGTCCGGAACCAACAGCATTCATGGCTCGGCGTATGCCTTCGGCCGCGATGCTAAGGCGACTGATGCGAGGAGTTACTCCCCGACGGGGCCGCCAACGCTTAGCAACCTGCAACTGGAGAACCCCGGTGCCACCGTGGGTGGGCGGATAATAAAAGACAAACTATTCTGGTTCGCGGCCGTGGAATTTGTCCGCCAGTCCAGCATTAGCACGTTGCCCGTCAGCGTGCCGACGGACATTCCGGGAGCGGGTAGCACCTTCAGTATGGTGGACGCGTGTAATGCGGTCGGACGCGCCAATGTCAATCCGCTGAGCGCGCAAATTGCGGGGCTGCCTCCCGGCAGTTGCACACCGCTGCCTGGCACCGCGACATTTGAGAATCTGTTTCCCGTCAATACGACTAACTCGTCAGTCGTCTATCCTTATAATCCCACGGAAACCCCGAGCAATAACGGGCTGGCTAAGATTGATTACAGTCCTAACAACCACCACCACTTCAGCGGCTTCGTCTATATATCGAGACAAACTCAATTTATGGTTGGCAACCTTCAACCTGGGGGGCTTGACTCACCTTACTGGGGCTCTACCGGTCCCGGAAGTACTTCGCAATATGCGGGAAGTTGGACCTACACTCCGAATTCCACCTGGGTGAATGACCTCCGGGGAGGCGCCGCGCCTAACTCGGGGAATTCGGTGAACGGAGACATCAACAGAATAGCTGGCAATCCCTATGGCCCGACTGGATACGGCGTAAATACGGGCGTAACAAATCCTCTCTATGGCGGTTTCCCGTGCCTGAACATCGGGCCCTTCACCGGCACGTCCACCATGGGAGACTGTGGGAAAAACGGTATTCGCGGACCGCAATACCAGCTCGATTTCAGCGATAAAGTCTCCTATTTACGCGGCAACCATGCCCTGAAATTCGGCTACGAGGAAGTCTTCGTGCATTTCGACGATGGCTCAACTCAGAACGGCGTTGGCACCCTTACCTTTGATAGCCTGCAGACTTTTCTCACGGGTAACTTTACGACGAATAACGGAACGATCGTCACTGGTGACCAAACCGACCACTACCGTGAGCGCTGGCACGCCGCCTTCGTCCAGGACACTTGGCGCATCTCGAGGAGGGTAACCCTAAATGCGGGCTTACGCTGGGAGTACATCGGGTCTCCGCATTCGACCGTCAACCACCTGGGCACGTTCGATCCCACCGCCGTCGGAGGCGTAGTAGAAGTCGGCCCTGATTTACCCACCTCCACACTCATACACCCTCAAAAAGACAACTTTAACCCCCGCGGGGGCGTGGCCTGGGACATTTTTGGCAATGGCAGGACCGTCCTGCGAGCCGGCGTCGGCAACCTCTCCAGCTTCCCGGCCATATTGGCGGTCACAGGCGCTAATGTTCCCTACGGAGCGACTATGTGTAATGGCCCATCCAGCGTAACAGCCACAGGCGCCCTGACGTGCACGAACCCCGCCAATATTGTCCTCAATAATTACGGTAAGGACGTACAGGGATTCATCGCGCCAGCTTTATCCATTCCTGCGGCGGACCTTACCTGGAACACAACCGGACCGATATTCCCCATCGGCTCGGGCTCTACCGCCACGTCGGGTCCCACGTGCTCGATCGCTGCCCCAGCTCTCCCATGCTCAATGATTGTCTCGAGTCCCAATTTGAAGAATCCGCGGTCTCTTCAGTGGAATCTCGACGTTCAGCGGGCCCTCACCAATAACCTTACTTTGGACGTAGCCTACGTGGGCACCCATGGATACAACGAAATTCACTCGGTTGATTTGAACGAGCCCGTCGTGGGCACAGGATGGGATTCCACGGCAATCAATGGTGCCACCTGCCTGCCGGCGTGGACAACGGCCCTCAACAAAGCAGGAGGTTCTGCGAGCCAGGCCCTAATGAACGGTTTCGCCAGCAATTGCAAGGTGGATTCCGGCGCGATCGCTGCCGCAAGGCCGTATGCCAACGCGTTTCCCTATTTTCTGAATATCTCTCAATCCCAGAATGGATTCCATTCCAACTACAACGGATTGCAAGTGACTCTGGACGGCCGGAATTACCATGGCCTGAACTTCCTGGCAGCTTATACCTACAGCCACGCTCTGGATGAGTGGACCAAGAACTCGCAGGCCACATCGGCGCTGGCAGACCCGAGCAACCCGAACTATCAGTACGGAAACGGCGATGATGACCTGCGTCATCGTTTCCGCTTCTCACCGACCTACAGCATCCCGGGCAAGAAATCGCCCGGGCAGATGCTGGAGGGCTGGCAGATCAGCGCCATTTGGGCTTACCAGACCGGCTTTGCCTGGGCCCCGAATGATCAGAAGAAGAACGATTGGGGCGGGACCGCCGAAAGCAATAATACCATTCCAAGCCCCAACAACGGAGTCTGGCAGAGCTGGAACTACACCGGTTCTAAAGGCGCTTTTAGCGGCAACGGCGCCAACCCCATTCCCTGCTACACTAACGGTAAGACTGCCGGCTGCACGCCCTTCGCTAACGCACCAGCCGCCATCGTGCAAACCTGCCTGACGGCGGCACAAGCCCCTTACAGCAATCCAACGCAGCAGCAACTGGCGATTCAAGCGCTGACGAGCGCAAATGGTGCCTGTTACGTCCAGAACGGTGGTGTTTTGACGCCTCCGGCCTACGGGACCCTGGGTAACGCAGGCCGCGGCCTTTTCACCGGGCCTCGCTATCAGGATTGGGACTTCTCGCTGGAGAAGATTTGGCATATGAAAGAGCGATATAGCTCTCAGTTCCGCATAGAGTGCTACAACTGCTTCAATCACATAAACTTCTCTCAATTCAGCGACGGATCTTCCGACCCAAGCACCGGCGGTAACGTTGTCGGAAACAGCGGCTTCGGCTATCACAACAGCACACAGGGATTCCAGCGCCAGATTCAGCTCGGCTTGAAGTTCATGTTCTAAGAGCCCTGGAATCGATATGATGAAAAGCGGCCGATCATCTCGGCCGCTTTTTCGTCCCCACTACATTTGTTGGCCTCGATCAAGGGGAGGCTCGTCACGGGGCCGCCCGCACGGCATGGACTCGCGGGGGCAATTAAGACACGGCGGGTCATGGCGAACGACCGTTTTCTGGGATCAGGATACCGCACTCTACTTTCCGGTTCACTTGTTCAGTAATGAGCATAACGCAGGTACAGGACGATCCCATTTAGGTTCATCAGTCGTGACAGCAGCGGGCCAAGTCCTGATAAGTCCTCTTCTCGGAAGGTGGGTTTTCCGCCCGAAAAGCCAGTTACCGATAATCCCGTTTATCAGGACTTGGCCGAGCACAGCGGGGCTGGGGCGGCAAACATGCCGTCCTCGTGGAAACACCATCATGCAAAGCGGCACGCGCATTACACAATTCGTGATAGTGTGAAGGAATCCTCAGGATAACAACTTTTGACAGTCATCAAGCAGCGCCGTGCCCCTCGCTTTGACCTTCAGTTGCCCATCGTCGTTCGTTGGAATGACGCTTCTGGAATGCGCGAAGCCCACGCCCTTTCCCGAGATGTAAGTTCCAATGGAATCTTCTTACTTTTGGACGAAGCCATCAAAGACGGCACAAATGTCGAGTTGGAAATGACGTTGCCGAGCGAGATTACTTTGACACGGTCGGTGACGGTACGTTGTTTGGGACATGTTCAGCGCTGCGAGTCGAGTGGAGTGGCTGCCGCAATCGACAGATACGAGTTCCGGCCCGGTTACTCCGCTCTTAATGTGGCACTTTCCCCATCGGCTTAACCTGCATCGATTCGGAAAGCGGTTCTGGAGTACGCCAGAGCAGTGTCGCCAAATTTACCGTGAACTTACGGCCTAACAGTGATATACCCTCGCCAACTAATTGAACACCCCTGGGAAGCAGCAGCGGCTTAGCCAAAACTGCTTCCCTTTTTTTGGTTTTGTGTGAGTTGGAGCCGGAGAAGCCAGTTACCGATAATCCCGTTTATCAGGACTTGGCCACGCCCGGAACGTGACTTCGCCTGGGATTGTAATCCCGGAGGCCGAGAACGAGTTGGTTGCGAGTATGCTCGGTTGGCGTGTCGCGCGAATCCCGGAGAGAGTCGTCCGGCAGTCGAAGCCGTTCAAGGAGTGGCTGAGGGAAGAGCAAAAGTCGCGACTCCGAGCGCGCGCCGTGACTATGCTTTCCTAGCATCCTTGTCCATCTTGGCTGCTGCCTTCACTCTGGCAACGTGAACAATCTCAAGCTGAACCTGAGACGGTGTCTCACAATCGTGGCCGGGCTTAGCCTCACAAAGCGGGCACCGCAGATTCAATGGGTTAGTCGGGAGAAGAACTTCTTCAGGATTACTTGCCTTTACCATGCCATGCCTTCAGGTCTCGTCATATTCGCGCCTTTCTGAAATTGTCGGATAAATTATGTCCCTACACCGGAAGTCGCGCGCCTCTCTTTGTTGCTCATTCACTTGTTAGCCCGACCAGCACGCGCTCAGTATCCGAGAGATCGCCAATAAACTTGCGGAGTGGTTTTGGAAGGTGACGCACAAGAGTGGGAAGGGCGAGAATCTGATCGCCCTGTGCGAGTTGGGGGTGTTTTAGCAGGTCCACCACCATGAGGCGATACTTGCCTTTTAGGTGCTGCTCACAAATCCGGTTGAGATTTACTAAGGCCGCGAGCGATTTGGGAGCTTGACCAGCCACGTAGAGCCACAATTCAAAAACGTCTCGTGCTTCGCGGGATTTTGCTCTCCTACATTCTTGGCCTTCATTGGCTTGGTCCGCACGCGCCTCTACAAAAGGTTGGAAACTGTACCGCACAGCCTGTGAGGTCAGCCCGTTATTGTTAACGTCCATGTGCCGGTGGTGGATGCGTTGATGCCATGGATGCGGAGTAAGTACGCCCCGGGCGTAAGTGGCGAGTAATTCGTTCCCAAACCGGCAGAAAACTCTGATTGAGCGGAAGAGCTGTTTGGAGCACCCCAGCCTAGGGGAATCGGATCGCCAGCGGCTGATAGCTGCCGCCGCTGGTATTTCCAATCTCTATAGTCCCGCGCAGGATCGCACGTTCTCAAACACGCGGAATGACTGGGAAACGCAAATCGTGATCGACGCACTTGGCTTCGAAGCTAAGGAATTCTGGCCCGACATTCGTCGCAAAATCTTTCGGAAAGAGTAATTCCTCCTTCAATTGCGAGATCCTCGACTAACGCGCAACGTTGAGACCCGTTTCTAATTTTCAGGCGACGGAGATATTCAGATCCGTTTTCAAACGGGCCCGTAATTCGTTAGTGCTGACGAATGTCTGTCAGTGCAACGAGCGGTCGGGACCTCACTATCTCCCTGGATCTACTCTGATGACAAATTCGTTGTGTCGAGCGCAGAGGAAGCGTACGATGCGCGGGAAAGCAGCCCCTAATCGGAATTTCCGCTGAGATGTTTCTGGACGTGCGCCATTGATTCGCGCTAATACATCGGTGGAATCATGAGGAAAACGATCAAACTGATGTGTGCTTGCGCGCTGAGTATGGCGATGCTCCATACGAGTGGTGGCGCAGCCGATCAGAAATTTCACATTACGGTGCTTTCCAGCCGGCCGGAAATGGTCAGCGGGGGCGACGCGTTGGTGGAGATTGCCGTACCTCCGGATGCGGCTTTGGATCAAACCATAATCCGGCTGAATGGCCAGGTCGTGAGCCCGATGTTTCATTACGACGCGGCCGAGCACGCCTTGAGGGGGTTGTTGACGGGCCTGAAGAAGGGCGAGAACACTCTGACCGTGTTTCCCAACAACGAAGGGCGGGGACGCGCAGCGGACGAGCTGCGACTGAAGAATTATCCCATCACGGGGCCGATCTTTTCGGGTCCGCAGGAGCAGCCGTTCCTTTGCGAGACGCAGAATTTCAAGTTGCCGGACGGGAGTTCGCTTGGCCCGCCAATGGATACGAACTGTTCGGTGAAGACCGTCGTCACTTACGTGTATAAATCCACAGCTCCCGCCCCCGCTATCGGCCGAGGCGGGCGCGGTAGTGGAATTAATTTGAAGCCGCTGCCGCATGTCACGGCGCTGCCGCCGGACGTGGCGTGGACGACCACGACGACGGGTGAGAAAGTCCCCTATATCGTGCGGGTCGAGACCGGCACGATCAATCGTGCGATATATCAGTTTGCGGTGCTGCATGACCCGACGACTGGAGAGCCTGGCCCAATGGCACCGCCGGAGAGCTGGAATGGGCGGTTGCTTTATTCGTTTGGGGGCGGCTGCCTCGGCGGCTGGTTCAAGCAAGGGACAACCCTCGGCCTGGGGGGCGGATTGATCAGCGACGCCGTCGTGGGCAAGGGCTATGCCGAAGCGGGCTCCACGCTCAACGTCGCTGGCAACAGCTGCAACGACGTGATCGCCGCCGAAACCATGATGATGGTGAAGGAGCGTTTCATCAAGGCTTACGGCAAGCCCGCGTTTACGTTTGGGCGGGGCGCCTCGGGCGGCTCTTACCAGCAGAACCAGATCACGGACAATTATCCCGGGCTCCTGGATGGCATCATTCCCAGCATGACCTTCCCTGACGTCCAGGAATTGACGCAAATGATCACCGACGCGCGCCTGCTGGACCGCTACTACAAACAAGTTGGAGAGACGCTCACGAAGGAACAGAAGCGGGCCATCGCCGGAGTCGCCGAGCTGCAGAACGTGACCGCATCGGCGCCCCTCGCCGGACGGATCAACCCCGCGGAGTCTTGCCCGCCGGATTTAGCGAAATCACTGCGCTACGATGCAACGGCGAATCGGTCCGGGGCGCGCTGCGACATCTACGACCACAACATCAACATGTATGGCCGCAATCCGGAGACCAGCTTTGCGCGCCAGCCGATTGACAACACCGGAGTGCAGTACGGGCTGACGGCCCTCAATGACGGCGCCATTACGGCCGCGCAATTTTTAGATTTGAATGAGAAGATCGGCGGGTATGATCACGACGGAAATATGGTGAGCACGCGTTCTCTTGCTGATCCGCTGGCTCTGCGCGGGGCCTACCAGAATGGCCTGATTACCAATGCCGGCGGCGGTTTGGGGAAGGTGCCGATCATTGATGTTCGCCCCTACCGCGACAAGCTGCCGAACGGCGACAACCATCTCAAGTACCACTCCTTTTCGCTGCGAGAACGGTTGCAAATGGCGAATGGCACCTTTGAGAACGACGTAATGCTGTTGCATGGCGGGACGGGCGAGGGCGCTCCCTCGCAAGTGGACGATTACGCCTTAACGAAAATGGACGAGTGGCTGACGAGTCTGCAAAAGGACACGTCGAGCGATCCCATTCTGACCAGGATTTTGCGCGCCAAGCCTGCGGATCTGGTGGACTCGTGCTGGACGCCAGCCGGGGAACGGATCATCGAACCGCAAACATTTAGTGGCGGAGAGTGCAACGAGATGTATCCCACCTTCGCGGGGCCACGGGCGGTCGCGGGCGGGCCAGCGAGCAACAATGTTCTCAAATGCCAGCTCAAGCCGATCGCCTTCAGTGATTACAAGGTGACATTTTCCGACGCCGAGAAAGCTCGGCTGACGGCCATCTTCCCAAACGGCGTCTGCGATTACGGCAAGTCCGGCGTAGAGCAGCAGGCTCCGAGAGGGACCTGGCTTTCGCACTGAGCGTCTGTCGCGGCGTTTTCGTCGGTCAATCCGTCGACCAAATTGAGCTGAACGGAACCGTTTCGTCGCCTCACTCGGTCCGCTATTAATTCAGGCTTTCTAGGTACTGGTGTCATTTGAAATTTCCATCGGCCTACGCCGCCGGCGAGCTCGTCAATGCGCGGCCTATCCCAGTCAGCGGGAACCCTAACCCTTGGCTGATTTCTACGTCTCATATCGAACGTCAGAACCTCACGATCCGCATGCAGCTACGCCGATTCACCCGACTCACTAACGCTTTCTCAAAAAAGCTGGAAAACCTCAAAGCCGCTTTGTCGCTTCACTTCGCTTGGTATAACTTCTGCCGCATTCACTCATCATTGCGCGTCACGCCCGCGATGCAGGCGACATTGACCGATCACGTTTGGACTATGGCCGAATTGTTCTAAGGCACCATCCTTTATGAGCCGAAATAAGCCGCCGAAATATATAAGAGATAGACGAGAACAATGGAGCGAAGAAATGCTAGCGCCAGCGGAAAAAGCACTTGTGCGGCGTACCATCTCCAAAACTTGGAGGATAGTGGCGTGGCTGTTAACTGTCGCAGCCACCAGCCTAGGGGTTGTGACCGGATATTTGACGCTTGTTCCGAAAATATCCGTTTCTGCCCTCGAAGCACAGAACCCCGCCATACCTTTTCCCGCTCCATTCTCCGTTTCAAACGACAGCCCCCTTGGAATAAATAAAGTGAAAATGTCCTGTATTCTGATCCATGTCTCGGATTTCACTGGGCACGAATTTTTGAGGGATACAGCTACAACCAATTT
The DNA here is from genome assembly GCA_013286045.1 of Planctomycetota bacterium. Classification (GTDB taxonomy): domain Bacteria; phylum Planctomycetota; class Planctomycetia; order Pirellulales; family Lacipirellulaceae; genus JABDGM01. The sequence goes on from JABDGM010000065.1 coordinate 12,951, forward strand.
CTTTCCCGATATAAGTCACATGGAGCCTGGAGAACGGGCCACCCTGCCTTGTGTTTTGCCTATGAAGAGCGCGAACCCTTACGTTCACGATGCAGAAATCGCGATAGTTGTTAATTTTCGTCCTGACTATCTTTGGCGGCGTCAGGAAAAGCGATTCCTGTTTTACACGCTCCCCCAGAAGGACGGGATACTGCGCTGGTATCAGCAACCCTATTCTGCATATCCCGACGTTACGGCTCACAAAGCACCTTTTTCCGAATGACACCACTACCGCTTTCTATAAAATGTTTCGTCCATGTCCCCGAACAGACTATCCTGAACTCCCGTTTTCGGGACTTGGCCCTGAGCTGCTTAGGGAGCGAGCCGTCGCCGTTCTTACAATTTTCTCCGGTCGGCAGATGAAGCATGCTGATCCATGGGAGTCGCTTTCACAGACTTGGACGAGGTGCGGAGGGCGCTCATCGGCAAAGTTCGCTTCCCCCCACGGATCTCTCGCCGTTCCCTCGTCAGGGAGAATGCCAAACCTGCTTGACCTCCTAACGAAAGGGACGCCCTCGCCGTGCGCCTGATTGACCTGCTGCGCAAGAAGGAGTTGCTCAACTCCAACGGCGTCGCCCCCTTGCCCCCATGAACGAGTTTTGTTAGGTTCAATGCGCAATTCGGAATGTGGCCCGGGGATCGCTCCAAATGCAACATTACGCCACTAGCTAAGTACCAGAGGGTGTCCGCAAGTGGCTTTCTCTACCATGCGGTGCTCCAAAAAACGCAACAGAACAGCCATCATGTTGCAAATCGAATCACCAAGAATTTCTCCTCGGCACTCATTGACAATGCGCTCGGTATCAACCGAGCGTCGGCTTCGGGCTCAAGCCTCGCGGCACAGATGGCAAGCCCGGTGATCGTGTCAACGGAAGGTACCGGATTGCGATCCTCGACGCTCCTTATGCGAGACTAAGCGGTCCGGTAGCGCGCCTGCCTTGGGCGCGCACTATCGGACTCCAACAGCTCCATCAGCTACTTCCACTTCCCTGTGTTTTCAGTAATTTGGGGAATCTGCTTTTCGCTCAAAGCTAACCCCAATGGCACGACAAACATCGCATTCTGGCACACCTTTGGCACAGGGGACGCCCTGCTTTGCAACCTCGCTATAGTTTCCTAACCAAACGTGAAGTCAAGCGCCTGAACGCCGTGATCAAGGAATTCAATCTCGAAGGTTCGGTCCACGACTGGGCCTTTTTGCCGGATGAGCTGATACATGCGAGGCTCCCGAATTTCGCCGCCGCCATCTGCCGCGGAGTCAACGCCGTTATTCTCGCCGGGCGCGGCACCGTCCAGCATGTCTTTGAAACGAACCAGCTTCCCGTCCTTCGTCGGAGCCAGAATCAGATTCAGGTCACGGCTATGGAATCGAAACACCAGCTTGCCGGGAGCGGCTTGCAACACCGCTGCTTCGGGACCGACATTCCACGATCCACCCAGCCCCCATTGGTTCAGCGAAGGCGAGGCGGGCACTCTATAGATCCTTTGCAAGTCTCGCGCCACCCGTTCCGGCGAAGCGAAATGCTCGGCCTGACGATAGCCGACGTACGTTTCCGGAGACTGCTCATCGTTGCCGGGCGCGGCCTCGATTCCGGTGCCCGATCCGGTAACCGTGCTCTCGTCGAAGCCGACCGCGCCGTTTTCTTTTAGCAGTTTCTGGATGACGCGCTCCATCTCAACGTATTCGCCCTCGCCGTAGTGGCGATAGCGAATCTGTCCTTTGCCGTCGACGAGATATTGCGCCGGCCACGCTTCGTTGTGAAATGCCTGCCAGATGCTGTAGTCGCTGTCGATGGCAACCGGGAATCCAATATTAAACGTCCGCGTCGCCCACTCGACATTGGAACGTTCGTGTTCAAACGAAAACTCCGGCGTATGCACACCGACAACAACCAACCCCGCATCTTTATATTTCGCCGCCCAACTTTTCACGTAGGGCATCGGCCGGATAGAATTGATGCACGTGTAAGTCCAAAAATCGATCAGCACAACTTTCCCTCGCAGGGACTTCGCACTGAGCGCGCCGGAGTTGAGCCAGCCGACGGCTCCGCCCAAATCAGGCATTTCCGTCGGCAGCTGGCTCTGCGAGAAAAATACTGCTCCAGCGAAGCCGGCCACTATGGCCAGAACGCCGATCTTCGTGTTCATGAGACACCTCTCAAACGCACCGGATGTTAGACCTCTACGAGTTGCTGACCACCGTCAATGCTCAAGATCCGTGATGGAAGATGCAGCGTTTGTTGTTGACGTGGTGCAGCTTGGCACAGTACGGGGGCGCACCTTGGCGAGCCCGAAGAAAAACCGCCGCGGCGGCCAGCATGCCCACTGTCGGTGCCATGAAATAGATCCAGAGAGTATGCCAATAACCTCCGTAAACGGCGGGGCCAAAGGTCCGCGCAGGGTTCATGCTCATTCCCGAGAGAGGTGTTTCAAACGTGATGTTCACAGCGTAGAGCGAACCCACGAAATACGGCGTGTAACGTGCTAGCCTTTCGTGGTTCGTCACAAGCAATACCGTGATCATCAGGATAAAAGAGATGGCTAGCTCGGCTGCAAATGCCACGGCGGCGCCGTACTCGCCCGGGGCGGTGACTGCATAGCGAACCGTGCCATCCTCCGGAGCGCCTCTCAGCAAAAATGTTGCCAGCGCAACCCCGCTCGTCGCTCCTGAGAACTGCGCTACTGCATAAAACAGAGCATCCCAAGGGGCGATTTTTCCTAGCCGGCAAAACGCGAACGTCATGGCGGGATTGATATGCCCGCCGGATTGCTTGCCCCAGGGACTCATGGTGAGCGCCATGACTGTAGCGCCAATGGCCAGCCCCAAGAGCGCACGGCGGGCCATGCCGCTGACGAAAAAATGCCTGAGCGGAGAAGCAGGGTGCTGCAGCAGTGTGGAAAACGAACAAGTACAAAACATGTACAGACTTATTTCGCCCGCTTCCATCAAGTACTCGGGCCAGTGCAAACGCAAGCTGGCCGCGACACCTATGGTGTCTCTTACGGATGCCGCCGGCGGCGCGCTGAGTAGACCGGCGTCGTTTGCCGCCTCCTTCACCGAATTACCCCTCTGTAATGGTGTGAAACCTCGCGATTACATTCCGGCTGGAGCACAAAGTACGTGCGATCAATCCCAGGATGCCTGCGACCCCAAGTGCTTAACGCGCCGAAACTGAGGTCAACGTCGAACGTCGTTTATGGCCGCGACCGCCAGTGCGATTCATCCATGCGCAGCGCCCATAGCCGACGAGCTCCGCTCGAGGGGGCGACCGCCCGAAAGGGCGTCCGTGACTTCCTCGGTTGTGACAATCGCGCTCGCATAGTTTGGGAGATTGCTGACGAGTGCCGCGTGCATGAACTCCTCTGAGTAATCGGCGGTAGCGTCCTTGACCAAAGTGACGTCGTAGCCGAGCTCGACGGCAAAACGTACGGTTGACTCGACGCACGTGTGCGCGACAAGACCGGCGACAATGAGCCTCTGAATGCCATGCCGCTTGAGTTGCATATCCAGATCGGTGTTCGCAAAGCCACTGGAACACCAATGCTCCTGGGCGACGATGTCGCCCGGATGAGGAGCAAACTCGGTGCGGAATTCGCCGCCCCAAGTTCCATATTCAAACGTCTTTCGCGACCAGGCTGCTTTCTGAATCGGCGCGGCGTACTTCCAGGTCTCGTAGTCGCCTGAACGGTATCGATGATGCATAGCATAGAAAACCCGCACCCCTGTCCTTCGCGCCGCGGTCAGCAACTGCACCATGTGAGAAATGCAGTCATTCGCCTCTGCAACGCCTTTGATGCGGTCCCATAATTTGCCGCCTTCGGAAATAAAATCGTTGTACGGATCGATGACCAGAAGTGCAGTCGTTTCTTTGTCGAACGATAGATTGGGCATGTTTCTCCCTGCAATGGCCACGGAGGTTCTACGTTGTTGTTAAACGTGGCCCGCCAAGTCATCCAACATACGTGGCAGGTCCATTTCCGCTCCCCGTGTCTGAAAGCCGCGTTTCATCGCAGCTTGGATCCGGTTGTGTGCTTCAGGATTGCGCACACAGTCAAGAAAGAGCTTTGAATCCTAGCGGAAGTCTTCCGCCGGCGCGAGGGCGACCGAATTGACCCGCTCCTTGATCGCGGCAACGCCAAAAGCTGGAAAGCCGGCTATCCGGCGAGCCAGCGATTTGACGAAATCGCCGAGTTCGGCAACAGGCAATGACCGATTGACCCAGCCGTACCGCTCCGCCTCCTGCGCATCGTAATCCTCCGCACTCAACAGCACCTCCAGCGCCCGGCCGCGGCCCATGAGGCGAGTTAGATGTTGGGCGGCGCCTGTGCCGGGAATGAGCCCGAACCCTGCCTCCGGTTGACCGAAAATCGTCGACTCGCTCGCAGCGAAGCGCATGTCGCACGCCAACACAAACTCGCTCCCCACACCGCGCACGCGGCCTTCGATCTGCGCAATCGTGACCAGGCGGCTTGCGCTCAGATGGCGAAATAGCATTGCGAGCGAAGGTTCGCCGCTTAACTTTGCTGCCAACTGGCCATATTCAGCGATTCGAGTCACATCGACATGGGAGATAAAATAGTCCGGGTCGGCGCTTTGGAACACGAGCACACGGATGGAGTCATCGGCCTGGGTTCGTTGAATGAGAGAGACCAAGTCGCGGACAAGTTCCGGTCCCAGAAGATTCATCGGTGGGGCCGCGATTCTTGCGAACAAAACTCCATCTTCGTTATGCACGGAGATTGTTTCAAGAGCCGCTTGCTGCTTTCCGTTCTCGTGATTTATTTCCTTCAACATTTTCTTTCTCCCGTATAAATTTCGCCGCACCCGTAAGACTTGAGTTCCGTAAGGCATGTCGCTCGATACTCTTCGCGAACAGAGGCGTTTCCTGCCGGTTGTGCGCCTCGGTCACGGGCTTGCGAGCGGCCTGGAAGACTTCCCATGGAATGCCCTGCTCAGCCAGAGCTTCCAGGAACTCCAACGTGAACGAGGTATGCACGACGTTGGTAAATTCGCACGTACCGTCGTCGATCTTCCTCACGCTCAGGTCCCAAATCACGCCTACTTTTACCCTGCCGGTTGGCGCAAAGACGTCTGAGTTTGAAACGAGCCGCAGGTGATTTGGTTCGGCAATCTCCTCCACGTAATGCTGCACCATGGGACTTCCGCCGAGAACTTCGACGTTGATGGACATCCGCCGGCCATCCGGCGCCGTGGTGACTCCAGCCGAAACGTGAGCCGGCGAACAGGCCTGGTATTCCGATTCCGACAGGCCAAAGCACCAGGTGGGAATATCCACCTTCTCTATAGGAGCGCGGATCGTTGCTGAAAAACTGGACTTCACTAGCGTGTTGTCTTCCATATTTGTCCCCTCAGGAAGTTCTACCACCGTTCTCGACGTTGTCGCTCAACGTCCGGGCGGCACCTCCGCGTATGCAATGCCGGTGAGATTTCCCTCCGCAAATAGCAACGTCTTTCGGTCCGACCCATCGAGATTGGCGCTGTACACCGACCCGCCGAAGTCGGTAATGAACATTCGATCGCCCTTGAGGTCCAAAGCCAGGCCGATGCCTTCCATCAAATGCGTGAAAACAATCTCAGGCTCCTTGCGATTTTCGGCATGCGGGTCCATGTGTGCACGGTTCACCGTGTTGCCGCGCGGCGGGTCTCCGCGGTCGGTCCAATACAACATTCGATTAACCGGATCGATGTCCAGATCGATCGGCTCCGGAAGATTGTCAAAAAGTAGCTCAATGTCGCTGCGGTTCCCGGCCGACTGGCCTTCTGGAACTTGGATGTTGGCCCGACAAATCCGACCCAAGCCCGCATGGTGATCACCCTTCTGCGTCCAATAAAACTTTCCGCCGTCAGTGTCCACCGCAATGCCGACGCACCATTTCTTCGGATCAGGTCCCGGCCGCGAATCGCCAAGGCTCGTATCCACAAGAGTTTCGATTTCCGACCCGTCCCGGTTTGCCCGCATCACCCGCATGCCTTCTCGGTCCGACCAGTAAAGCTTCCTACTTCTATCCTCCAATTGGAGCTGCTTTGGCGTGAAAGTGCCGCCAGGAGGAACGATGCTGATCATGTTCCTTCCATTGAGATCCGACCTCATGATCGAGCCGTCGTTCCTCTTAGGAACACCCATGTTGGTCCAGTAGATGTGCCCGGAGGCGACATCGAGTGCGAGGCCATCGGGCAATTTCCGGCCTTCGCTGATGATGGTCTTCAAATCGGAGCCGTCAGGGTTTGCGGAAAGTATGCGACCGGCGCTGAGGTTCAGGAAGAAAAGCCTACCGAACGTGGGTGCGTTTTTCGCCCCTGTGTCGATCGATGTCGAAGCTTTCGCGCTCATGTAACGAATCTCCTATCCTAACGTCTCTACGTCGTCTCGAGTGAAAAGGTCAGAGACCAATCTTCACACAGTCTGTTTTGGTCCAAACGAACGCCGGCGGACGTCGACCGTCGATGCCGCGTTCAGAAATCCAGCTCGACAATCAGTCGTGCTGCCTTCCTGTGTCATCGTCGTCCGGTCGCCCAAACGAAGGCAGGTACTTGCCGAAGTTCAATTCGAAGTCGCTCCGAACACCGTAACCGATACCATGGAGCTTGGCACGGCGCGCCTGAGCATCGGGCAGGGCGAGCATTGGGAAGATCATTTCGTTGCTCGACTGAAGCTCGGCAGCTGTTGGCACCCCGAACCGATTGATCTGGGCCTTTGCTGCGGCCAGCGTTCTACGGTCGAACGAAGCCAGACGCCGGGCGAGCGTATCGACAAACGAGTCGAGGTCGCCATCATCCAGCGTGCGGTTTACCCAGCCATAGAGCTCGGCGATATCAGCATCGAAATCGTCAGCGCTGAGCACGAACTCAAGCGCCCGCGAACGACCGACTAGGCGCGGGAGCCACTCCAACGCTCCGCCGCCAGGGATCAGTCCAACGCCCACCTCGGGATTGCCGAACAGGGCGCTTTGCCGGCTGGCGAAGCGCATGTCGCAGGCGAGCACGAACTCGTTACCGATGCCGCGCGTGCGGCCGCGAATCTTGGCGATGCTCACGACTGGCGCGGACGAGAGGCGCAGCACAAAGTCGCGCCACAGGTCCAGCGTTTCTCGCTGATGCGCCACCAGATTCACCACATTCACCACATTCACCACAATCCCCACATCCAATTCTCCGTTTTCAATTGAATCGCGCTTAATTTCAGCGACTTACGAGTGGCACGTCGTTTGCTATTCATGTCATTGAACCACGGGCCTTGCGAGGCTGACGTGACGTGCAGAATCGATCGAGTTTCGACTGACCAGGGTCTGGTGCTGCGCATCAGCGGGCGGATTACACAGGAAGATCTGGACGTACTTCGCAACGCGCTCAGCGACAGGAGTGTCGCCGCCGTCGAGCTCACCGAACTCGAGTTGATCGACCGTGGTGCCTTGAAGCTCTTAGCGATCCACGAAGCGAACGGCATTGAGCTCAGACACTGTCCGGCCTACATCCGCGAGTGGATCACGAGAGAGCGAAACAGCAGCTAGCGCCCGTATTGGCGGGGACCATGATTTCAAATTCAGCGGCTCACTGTCCGCTAAGGAGGCAGTTATGGCAAAGATGACAACTGCAAAAGATGTTTTAGAGGAGGCGACAATTCGTCCGTTCCCGGTGGCGAGTGTTCCGGAATCGGAACTTACAGATTTACGCAAGCGTATCAATGCGACCAGGTGGCCTGAGCGGGAAACAGTGAAAGATGCAACACAAGGCGTGCAGCTCGCGACGACGCAAGCGCTCGCTCGCTATTGGGCGACAGAGTACGATTGGCGCAAGTGCGAGGCAAGGCTGAGCGCCTTGCCGAATTTCATCACCGAGATCGATGGGCTGGACATTCACTTCATTCACGTTCGCTCGAAACATGAAAAGGCGTTGCCGCTCATCGTCACGCACGGCTGGCCCGGCTCGGTCGTCGAGCAATTGAAAATTATCGATCCACTCACCAATCCCACCGCCCATGGCGGAAGCGCGGCGGATGCTTTCGACGTGGTGATTCCATCCATGCCTGGCTACGGATTCTCAGGCAAACCGGGCACCACCGGGTGGGACCCCGCCCACATTGCACGTGCCTGGGTCACGCTGATGA
>JABDGM010000066.1 GCA_013286045.1 Planctomycetota bacterium
CCGCCTGCGGTAAAGCAAGCCGTCACCGCCGTAGTGGCCTTCGGTTGCATGGGTATCTTTCGCTGACGATCGAAATGGTCGAATTCACCAAAACCGAAAGCAGCGTTCTCAGTTATCAGCGGTTCGTCAGCCACGATTGGCGAACCTTGCATGTCGACGAACGATATGCTGACTCACACGCTGCGCTGACACATTTGCAGAACTTCGCGGAACGGGTGCGATGCAGCCGACACAACCGCCGTGACGTGATATTTAGCGTCGAATTGTGGCCGACATCATTCGGGGTTTGAAGAATCGGCCGAAAAAACGCGAACTGAGCGTTGGTTTCGCATCGGCATCAGAATTGCTGCCGACGAACTTTCGTTTCTTCGGTCCTCAACGACCCTGGGAGAGAATGAAATGGGTAAGTGTGTAACCTGCGGCAATGAGTACGACGCATCGTTCGATATCTTGAAGGGCGGCAAAACCTACACCTTCGATTCGTTCGAATGTGCAATCGCCAAGCTCGCTCCTTTGTGTGAAGCGTACGGCGTAAGGATTATCGGTCACGGGTTGCAGAGTGGCGACCGGTTCTTTTGCTGTGATCACTGCGCAGAGGAATGCGGCGTGAGCGGACTGGAAGATCGTACATGATCCACGCCGTAATACCTGACCTTCCCACACATACGCAGCCGCTGGTTGTTTCGTATTTCGGATTGCGTCGCGCAATCGGCGTAAGTGGTTTGTTATTGCCGATCGTACTTTGGCCCGTAGGTTGGTGGTTGTTCAAAGTACCTATCCAAGACAACATGAGCAGCTATTACTACACTCCCTTGCGCGACGTGTTTGTGGGTACTATGTTTGCCATCGGTGTCTTTTTATTTTGCTATCGAGGTAACGACTGGATTGAGAATCTGACTGCCAATGTCGGCTGCGTGGCTGCCATCGGAGTTGCGTTGATGCCGTTGGATCCCAACAGCGACCCATTGCTGCAGAAATCCTGGGTTGGCTACGTGCATACCGTCTGCGGTGGAGTCTTTTTTGTGACGCTCGCTTTTTACTCGCTAGTGCATTTTCCACGTTCTGATGGAACTAGTGACAACCTTAATAACTCGCTTCGAAACTTCGTGTATAGGGCTAGTGGGATTGTGATTCTCATGAGTCTGGCGGTGATGGGCGCTTACTTACTCTTTCTCGATTCGACGGCAAAACAACAATTTAACACCTATCATGTGCTGTTCTGGGGTGAGTGGATTGCAGTATGGGCGTTTTCAGCTGCGTGGCTGACCAAAGGGCGAGCGTTAGTTGCTGATCTGGCGGTGCAGCTACTCGCTACTACAACGCAAATGGCGAGCGGGAGGAAATCCTGATATGGGCTCGTGGACGAAGACGAACGACCGATTGCCCGAAGGAATAAACTGGATTCAACAGACATCAGCCAATGCAAAGCTGCAGCGGGTAGACCAAGCGTTGTTCCGAAAGGCCTGGCCAAACTAATGGCGTTAGGAATACTTTCCCCGCTTGAGGAGGAACACTTTGGCCAAATCAGCTACCTTTGCCATTATTGCCTCAAGCTGCCGGTCCGGCAGTGCATAAGGGGGGCGTGTCCTTATTCGCGAGCAAACGACTAAGGACGCTTCGTCCTGAGCGCGTAATACTAGACAACGCAACGGGGGGTCCAGTGCCGAAAAGGGTACTATGTATAAGTATCAGAAATCGACGATCGTTGAGTTTTTGGAACAGCCGAGCTTCGAGGTTAGTCTGGACTCCGAGCCGGCTCGCTTGCCAATTATGGGGCCGAGTCTTAACGGTCGTTTGTTGGTGTGACTCATTGTTGATTGGGCCGACGAGTTGATGACATTTTTAGGCGAGGTGCACTAACGACGGATCGGTAAACTCGGACGATGTGCCTGACCGAGGTTCTACCAATTGTCGCTCTTAAAACACAGCGCATTCGCAGCGCGCTAATGTGTGAAATTTTGATTCGCCAAACTGGTATAAACAGCGGAGAGTCCCTTCCTACGCGGACAAATTGGTGAAAGCAAGCCGCCAAGGCGGGACAATCTTTGACGACTCAAAATAGCCCGGCGGAAGTATCGAGCCGCCTGGCGTTAGGCCAAGTTATTCGACCTGCGCCGACAGCCGCTTACCCCGATTCCTGTCAGAGGAGATTGAGTGTAGATGGTTCGGGCACCGTATCCACCACGGGCTGCGAATAGTCAAATCCCGAGTCAGACGTACCGACTAGCCCTCATCTGGTTCGCCGGTCACCGAGTCGACGACGCTGGTAATGCCTCCCCAGTTGACCGAGTGATCGTAGATGCTCAAACCACCCGCGCTCCGCTTGCCCACATGTGAGCCACGATTCCCCACTCGCCCGGATGCGCCGACTTCGAAGCTCCAAGACACGGCTAGCGCTTGACCCGACGTAGCTAAAAATGAGACCGTGATCGATGATGGATTATCGTAATCGAGTCTCGTAATCGTCGGCTGAATCAAGCCGCCATTAATGGCATATGGATACGCCCTCGGCGGGTCGCCATTGTATTCCGTGTGGTTCGGCAGCGTGAACGCCGGGGCGTCCGGTACACCGGTGCCATGGCTCGTAAACCACGCTTCCGCCACGCTCATTACGTCGTCGTAATTTCCATTTCCGTCCGGTCCATTTGGACTGACAACGCCCTTTGTATCTGCCAGAGCCTCCGAGCCTTTATCGATATTCCATTTGGTAGTGACCAGTCGAGTCCGAGGGTTGGCGTTGCGGTGCCACTGCTGAAGCAATTCGCAGACTTAATTTTCGAAGGAGGCGCCGAGTTGGCACTGTCGAGATAACGGATCTGTGATGTTTTGAAACGTAAGCGGTCTTCGTCATCAATTCGATCTGAGTTGCTACGCATCTTACCTGTGACGAGGGTATCGGGCAAAGCGAATTAAGTCGTCTACCCGCTGAGCTTGATCAGCCGGCATTGTAATTAGGATGAGCCACGTCGATGCCGGTATACCGTTTGCTTCTCACCTGCTGCACGGGGCCGATGATCGTTGGCGCTTTTATGTTTCGCCGCGGTGTCGTAGCTGACTGACCGTTGAGTGGGGCGTTTCGCGGGACCGTGCGGTCAACGCTTTTTGTCGCATACGACATTGATGCTGCACGGAAACCTATTTCGTGCCTCCGCATTTTGTCCGTAGTCTCAAATACGTCAGTCTGAGTTACACATAACCAATAACACAACTCGCGTCGCAAGACACCACAATGAAAACTGACGCTCTGGAAAATGCATTTATGAACGAGTCAAGTAATCTATTAAGCGCCGAACGGCAACTTCTCATTGTGCTTCCGAAGATGGTCAAAGGGCCCACGGGCGACATTCTTAAAGAGGTGCTTACGGAGCATCTCGAGCAAACGAAGCATCGTCTCAAACGACTCGAACATCTATTTAAGACCGTTGGAAACGTTAGCGCGGCGGGGGACCTATGTTAAGGCTTTGGGCGCCGCTCGCTTCGTCGGTGCGACTGGAAATCAACGGAGGCGTGCACGAACTAACGAAAGCTCAACATGGTTGGTGGAGTTCATCCCATCATTTGCATCACGGTGATTTCTACACATTTGAAGTGAACGGGACATCGGGACTTCCGGATCCGCGTTCGCCGTGGCAGCCAGAGGGCGTCCATGGACGATCCTGTTACGTAGACCACTCCCGGTTTGAGTGGAACGACGCACGGTGGCAGCAGCGTCCGTTATCTTCAGCAATCATTTACGAACTGCACATCGGGACGTTTACATCCGACGGAACTTTCGACGCCGCTATCGAAAAGCTCGATCACCTCGTTAATTTGGGCATTACCCATGTCGAAGTAATGCCGATTGCGGCCTTCCAGGGAGAGCATGGCTGGGGATACGACGGAGCGGCCCTATTTGCGCCCCATCATCCATACGGCGGCCCAGAGGCGCTGAAGCGTTTTGTCAATGCGTGCCATCAACGCGGAATCGCGGTTTTGCTAGACGTTGTTTACAACCATTTAGGGCCGACGGGAAACTACTTACCAAAATTCGGACCGTATTTTTCAGAGCGTCACAATACCCCGTGGGGATCCGCGCTTAACTTCGACGGACCGGACAGCGATGAGGTGCGGCGTTTTTTTTGCGATAACGCGCTCATGTGGTTACGCGACTATCACATCGACGGCCTCAGGTTAGACGCGGTCCACGCCATTATCGACACATCTGCGATACCCTTTTTAGAACAGCTCGCGAGCGAGGTTGATGCACTTCGCGCTCATCTCGGCCGACACTTTGTACTGATCGCCGAAAGCGATCTTAATGACCCACGCGTAATTCGATCTCCGGAACTCGGTGGCTACGGGCTTGATGCTCAGTGGAGCGATGACATCCATCACTCGTTGCATAGCCTGCTCACCGGCGAGCGCGATGGATACTACGAAGATTTCGGAACACTGGAACATGTGGCAACTTCGCTACGCCGGCCGTTTGTTTATGCAGGCCGGCATTCCTCACATCGAAGGCGAAGCCACGGCCGACCGCCCGTTGGTTTACACGGCCATCGCTTCGTAGCATACCTTCAAAACCATGACCAGCTGGGAAATCGAGCCCATGGCGAACGTCTCTGCAATCTGGCGTCGCTTGAACGGGTAAAGATCGGCGCGGCATTGATCCTGACGTCGCCCTACATCCCCATGCTGTTTCAAGGCGAGGAGTGGGCTGCAAAAAGTCCCTTTCTTTACTTCGTAGACTTCAGCGACGAGCCTGACCTTGCGAGATCTGTAGCTGAAGGCCGATGTAAAGAGTTCAGCGCCTTTGGCTGGGAGCCCGGCGATATTCCCGATCCGACAGATGATTTGTCATTTCACAAGTCAAAGTTGAATTGGGCGGCACTCAGCGAGGATCAGCATTCCGAGATGTTACGCTGGCACAAATCCTTGATAGCGATCCGTTCGCAGCTGTCGGAATTGACTTCGGGGCGACTCGACCTCACTGCTTCCCGATTTAGCGCCGAAGAACAATGGCTTGAGGTCATGCGAGGACCGATTCGGATTCTCGCGAATTTCTCATCGACTGGCATCCCATTTTCGATAAACGACCAAAGCCACGTCATCGCCCTTAGTTCGAACCCAGCGTGTCGCGTCATCGCCAATGAACTTCACCTTGAGGCCGAATCGATCGTGATACTCGCAACTCAACAGATTGTCGACCAACTATCGTTGCCGGGTGAAGACGAAAGCGTTGTTAAACCTCAAGGGCTTGAAAGGCGTTCTAGGAAGCTCGACCGGGTCTAGTTAGAAGCCAACTCAATGACGGTGCCCCACGCTGTCCAAGAAGAGGTACGGGGCGGGCATTGTCCGAGCAATCTGGCAGCGCGCATGCTACTTAGTCGCCTTGCACATGATGCTGTCAGAAATAGAACTTCCAAATGCCACCGACACGCTGCTTCCAGGTAGACGCCTTTACCGATCGTCCTTTCACAGGCAATCCGGCCGCTGTTTGCATTTTGCCCGAGGAGCGAGAAGCCAAGTGGATGCAAGCGGTCGCTGCTGAAATGAATCTGTCGGAGACAGCATTCGTTCATCGACTACGTGATGACTTCGCGCTTCGCTGGTTCACGCCAGCTACTGAAGTAGACCTTTGTGGCCATGCGACATTGGCATCCGCACATGCTCTCTGGTCAGAGGGTATCGTGACTGGAAACAAGCTAATTCGCTTTCAAACAAAGAGCGGTGCACTAACCTGCACGCGAGAGCAACATTTCATTCAACTCGATTTTCCTGCAACACCTGCAAAGGAGAGTGAACTACCTGAAGGACTTCTTGATGCACTGGAAGTCCAGCCGTTATTTGTTGGCGAATCCAAGTTTGATAAGCTTATTCAAGTCGAGTCCGAGCACGCCGTTCGCGGCGTGAAACCGGATTTCGCACGACTCAGTGAAATTCTCCGTGACGTCTCACTGCGGAGTGTCATCGTCACTAGTCCGTCTGAAGATCCTCAGTTTGACTTCATCTCTCGTTGCTTTGCTCCAGGAGTCGGCATCGACGAAGACCCTGTGACTGGCTCCGCCCATTGCTGTCTCGGCCCTTATTGGAGCGAACGGCTGGGAAAAACTGAGCTAACGGCATTTCAGGCTTCCGCTCGTGGCGGGATCGTCCAGGTTAGTGTGAACGGTGAGCGCGTTGCCCTCGGTGGCAATGCCGTCACGGTCATGCGAGGCGAACTTTCAGAAATTGCCGCAAACTTCTCCACTCCACGTTGAGTCACTCGGGCGCTCTAGCCAGCATTAGATTCTCGGCGGTTGAAGTGGCGGGCGGCGCGGACGTTTGTTGCGGCGCGGCGGGCAGTTGGTCGCCGTTTCGTTCCCACTCACATTTGACGCGCTTGAATTTGGCGCGACTCTCGGGCGTGCCGTGCCTGCCGAAGTACACCCAACGGCCGCTGGCCTTGTGTTTTTTGAGAGTGGGAATACCGCGACGGGAAGAAGAAGTCGGCATGCTAAAAGCCTCCAAACCCCGGAAGTGAGTCAGTGACTCAAGGTCCCGAATTTGTTAGGCCGCACTGCCGACGTTGGCAGGTAACGTAAGTTTCGTTTCGGCTTACTGTTAAGAAAATGGCGGGGACAGGATTCGAACCTGCGACCTCGAGGTTATGAGCCTCGCGAGCTACCTGGCTGCTCCACCCCGCGTCATTTTGTTTGATTTGCCGAGATTTCTCTCGGGCCTTCTATTATTAGCCGATCGTAGGCCGGCGAGCAAGGACTACTTTGCTCGAAACCGCGAGAACAAAACTAGGGCAGACGCTCTACATTAACCGGCAATCGCGCCTTATCCTTCACCCGTATCGTTGAATCTACGCGTTGCGCCAGCTATTCTGTTAGCACGATTTAGCGTTTTTATTTCCTGCTAATTTTGACAGCCCACTTATGTCGCATCCGAATCCTCATTCCCATCACGAACACCACCACAATGAGACGCCTCGAAAGCGCCCCATTCATCACGACTGGCGCTTTTGGGTCGCGGTGCTCCTCATGTTGACTGCGATGGTCGTTTACGTAACGCGAAATGGCTTTGTTGCGCCGGGCGGCAATCCGCAACGCGTGCCGGCTGCGAATTAGCGAAGTTGCGAAATCCAAAGCAGCGAGACACGCAATAACAAAGGCTGTTAGCTACTCTTCGCTGACTCCCAGATGCCGGTTGCGCGCAACATTTTGAACCCGACGATTGCGAGAAAGACAACCGCTAAAACAACGGTGGCCAGCGCATTCCCAAGATTCAGCCCCTCCTCTTTGGTCGCGTAGTCACCCATCGTCGCGCCTAGCGGGTGCGCAACGATTATCGCGAGCCAGTAGCATAGTTCGCGAGAAATGTTCGTGAATAATGCGACCGCCGCAATGATCGCCAGTACGGCGACCAACACAAGCGATCCACCCCCGAAACCAAGCGGTGTGCCATTTGAAATGTAGTCGCCGAATGCCGTGCCCAGCGTGCTGGAACAAAGTATCGCCGACCAATAAAGGAATTCGGTCAAAGGCGTAAGTGCCCCTGTGACCGAATGGCGCGGGGAAACAATTCGCCAAGCTGCAAACACGATTGCCATGACAACGAGAATCGCGAGCGCTCCCAATCCGTAGCCCAGGCCAAGCGTTCGCGTTATCCAATCCGACATCGTCGTGCCGGCCGTACTACTTAGAATAATCGTGATCCAATAAATGCTGGGATGCTGCGACTTGGTCGACACTGCGATACCTACAGCGATGGCAAAAAGGCCGACTAAGGCAATCGTGCTCGCCAGGTATCCCAAGTTCAATGTTTGGGAAATTAGGTCGCCCCCCGACTCGCCTATTGTGTTAGCGCTGAGGATCATCGCCCAGTAAAGCGGGCCAATCGTCGGAAGCTTTTTCATAGAATTCTGAGTCGGAAATCTGACCTGGACCCAAAGTACGACTATATCTATAGTACAGCAGTTTAGCCGACTATAGTCCAATCGTCACCCCGACAATTGGCGATGCTCGTTTGCACGCATTCTGTTTTTTCCAATGCACTTTTGCTCTCGCGCGGCGATGTCCCGCGAAGACAAACCGCCGTCGCGACTTCGACCTCACCTCTCGCCCAACCGCTTAAGGACAAGCCGTGCAAGCCTACGCCCCTACGACGACCAACCTCGTGCACTCAAAAATCAACAAGCGCATTTTCATCCCGAAGCTGATGTTCGCCCCGATCCTTGGATTCGCGATCGTGTCCGGGCACATCTATGTCGAAGACGGCTTCTGGGACACAACCTGGGAAGTGGTGTCGTTCCTTATTCTGTTGATCGCCGCCTTCGGCCGGGTCTGGACGTCGGCGTTTATCTCGGGCCGAAAAGACAACGAGCTAGTCACGGACGGCCCCTACTCGACGACGCGCAACCCGCTGTATTTTTTCAGCTTGCTCGGCTACATCGGCGCCGGATTGGCGTTCGAAAAGCTGTTGGTCGCCGTCGGCTTTGCGATCATCTTCCTGTTGTCGCATTGGCCGACTATTCTCGCGGAGGAAAAAAAGCTGCGCGGTAGATACGGCGATCGTTACGACGAATACGCGCGCACCGTTCCACGTTTCTTCCCCAGAATTGGCCAATTGACAATGCGAGAATCCGTCACATTCTCTCCCCGCACCTTCACTCGCGCCGTGTTAGATTGCGCGCTCATCATGTCGGTATTCGTCTTGGCACACTTCATCGAATATGCGCAATCTGCGCACTGGGTGCCCGTATACTTCCACAACATCTGGTAACAGCCCAGCGAAGAAGTCGTTTCTCGCTCTAGGCTCGCTCTCGTCGCGCCGGGCGGTAGAACGACCTTATTGGCCTGCGATGAAGCAGTGCTTCAATATATCGTCCGCAGAAGCCACATAGCCGGTATAGAAAGGCCCAAACTCCGCGTAGCGCGCGCTCGCTTCGTCGAACCGCATGCGATAGACGATGTCTTTCAAGTACTCGGGATTAGCCGCCCACAGCGTTACACCCCACTCCCAATCTTCGAACCCGAGCCCTACGGTAATCAGCTGCGATACTTTGCCAGCGAACGCCATTCCGCTTCGGGCGTGCTCGATCATCAATTCGCCGCGTTCCTCTTTCGATAGCGTAAACCAATTCTCGCCTACCTTACGCTTCTTGTTCATCGGGTAGAAGCAAGTCGCCGGGTAGGCCGGAAAATCTGGCGTCAATCGTTGGTGGTTCATCCCCACCAGCCGGTCGCCATAACCCTTTACGCGCGCATGATATTCCGCGCTGTTTGCGTCCATCCCTTCCGCAACGAGCCGCGCGCCGAAATGCTCCGGCGACTGCACATATTCGCTGATCTCCGTCACCGAAACAAACGACCAACGCGGCACAATCGCCGGCCCAAGGCGACTCGCCATAATACGCTGATGCACGCGATCAACCTTTAGTGGATCCGGATCGAGCGCCATCACGCCAAAGTCGGCTTTCTGGCCGCTCGTGATCGTCGATTGCAATCGCAGCGGGGCATCGCCCCCGATCGGATCAAGGGCCGCAGCTAGATCGCGCGAACCGGCGGCTCGTTCGTCCGATGTGAGTCGGGCCACCGCCGCTCGATCGAACGAGTAATACAGATGGCTGCAGTGCCATCCACCGCCAGCCGGAATAAGGCTGGGCGGGATCGATTCGGTATTTGGTTTGTGTGCGGGACGTTGCATGACGAAGACGGAGAAAAGCGACCAGATCGTACGACATAGATTTTACTACAACCTTGTTCGCGCCTGAAGGGTGACGAAACCGATTAACATTTAGACACCGGGTGCGGCTCGATCGTTCGTACCTCCGGCGAGCCGCCGAAATAGAAAAATGCCGCCCCAACCGCGTCGAGATTCGTTCCCGCGGTCGACAAAGGGGACAGAAAAGAATTGGCGTTGCCAGCAAACACTTGATTAGAACACTGCCCTATTTGTGAGTTCATCCAACGCTGCCTCAAAATCGCCGGCAAGCCGCAGCAGAACCTCGCGCGTAACCGTCGCTGCGATAGCCCGGCGGGCATCGCCATTATCTTTGCGATACCGACGTAGAGAGATTTCGCCGCCTCCGCGAACCAATAGCTCGTAGTACGACCGACCGTCGTCGTCCCGCTGCGGCGGTGCACTTCGAAGTTGCACAACGCAACCCTGCGCATCGAACTCGATCGGGTTGATTGGCTCCATGAGATACGTAAGCTTTTCGGCCAACGACTTGCCAATTCGAGCCAGCTTTTCCGGATCAACACTCGCCAGTTCGGAGGTCGTCATCCGCAACTCGTTGAAGGAGATCGCGAGCGTATTCCGCTCGACGATATCGCAATAGAGATGTCGCGGGGCCGCGTCGACGTCCAGCGTCGTCGTCGCTCCGCTACCAATACTGTTCAGCTCGCGTTCAAATTCTTGGTGCAGGTTCATAGTTGGGCCCCCTCCGCAAGTTCGATCGATTCTCCCTTTTCAATATCATGTTCCGCTCCATCGAAAGTTATTACCGTGCGTGCTTCCTCCAGCACGGTTTCCAAATGAACGGGTCGATTCCACAATTTCTGCAAATTGCGAAGCGTCTCTTTGGCGTAATCGAGTTGCAACTCCACGCCGTTGAATGTGTGTTCCAAATATAGTTCGCCGCGGTTTTTGTAATTCCCATCGCGAACAGTAATCTGCGGCCGCCCCAGGTTTGTCAGGCTCGCCAGCAGTTGCTGCTTCACGCGAGGAAACTCACGCGTCTCAATTTCATAGTACTCAGTGCTCGCGTTATAGCCAAATTTAAAGAGCTTTTGTTCGCGCACAAAATCGAGCGTTAGGAACTCATCGATGAACGTCAGGTCGTTGTGGATCCGGCGAACTTCGAATATCTTCTCCCGCCCCAGACCGGCCTTCGTGTTCCATTCGCGACGCTGTCGGTAGTCGTCGCACTCGTTGTATTCCTTTCCAAAAGCGCCGCGATTCCAACGGTCTTCGATGTCTCGGAACAGCTCGATGCCCAGCTTGTACGGATTCAACTGCGTCGGCGAACTCGCCATCGTGCCACTGTGATGGTCGCAGTAGCACACTACCTCGGCCGCGGTCAGCCCCTGCCGTGTCATGATCGTGGAGTGCCAGTAGCTCGCCCAACCTTCGTTCATGATCTTGGTCTGAGCTTGCGGCGCGAAATAGTACGCTTCATCTCGAATGATCGAGAGCACATCCGCCTGCCAGGCGTTCAACGGCGCGTGTTCGAGCAAAAACAGTAATAAATCTCGCTCCGGCCGCTCTGGAAACGACTTAGGTTCGCGGCGTTTATCTTGCATTTCCTTCGAGGCAGCCGCCAATTTATCCCGCGGATTAATGAACGAATCCATGTAATTCTTAGCACGGAATCGCGGCGGACCCTCCGCCTCTTCTTTGCCATTCTCGCCATGGAAGTCGTAGCGGCTGCGATCGTCGCGGCGTCGAATAAATGGCGAATGGATATCGATCTGATCTTCAACGCTCAAACACGCATCGATGAATTCTTCGACCTCTTCGACGCCAACCTCGTCCATGTGCCGCCGCACGCGGTTGCCGTGGTTGGCCATCTCGTCCATCATCTTGCGGCTAGTCTTGCTGAAGAAGAAGTTGTTCTTGAAGAAATCACAATGACCGTAAACGTGCGCCATCACCAGCTTCTGATCCGTCTGGCTGTTGTTCGTCATCAGGTAGGCGTAGCACGGATCGTTGTTGATCACCATCTCATAGATCTTCTGCAGACCATGGTGATAACCCTTGCTCAGCCGCTCATATTCCATCCCGAACCGCCAGTGCGGATAGCGCACTGGAAACCCACCCTTAGCCGCAATCGCATTGAGATGGTCCGCGTCGATGTACTCAAAGATTGTCGGGAAGAAATCGAGGCCATGCCCGCGCGCGTAGCCCTCCATCTCGCGCTGAATCGCTGCAAGTTGCGGCGGCAAATTGGAAGTCTCTACGGAAGCCATTCTCAACCATCAACTCCGCTGGGTGCCCGCTCAGCGGCCTTTGCCTAAAAACATTTTGATCGATTCGTAAATTGCGTCTTTGTCTTCGATCTCCGAAAGCACGAGAGCCTCGTGATCGCCAAATCGGCCCTGCAGATTGCCCATGAATTCGCCGCTCCCGTACGGACTCTCAATCTGTCCATAGCAAAACAGATTCACGATCGGCAGCAATCGCTCACCCAGGATTTTGAACGACTCGTCGTTGTCTTCGCCCCAGTTGTCGCCGTCCGAAAACTGGAAGCAGTACAAATTCCAATCCGACGCCGGAAATTGTTCCTCTATCAATTCGGCGCACGCCTTATACGCAGAGCTAATTCGCGTTCCGCCACTTTCGCGCGTGTGATAAAACGTGTTTTCATCGACTTCTTTCGCAACCGCGTCGTGAATGATGTACCGCGTTTCGATACCCTCGTACTGGCTCGATAACCAGGTATCAATCCAAAACGCTTCGGTGCGGACAATCTGCTTCTGCTCGTCGGTCATCGAGCCGGAAACATCCATCATGTAAATGACGGCCGCGTTAACCTGCGGGTGCTCGATCGTGTTCCACGACCGATACTGCTTGTCGGACTTAATCGGGACAACGTGTGGATCATCCGGCTCATACACGCCGGTCGAGATCTGCCGCCGCAATGCCTTCAAGTAGGTCCGTTTAAAGTGCCGTAGCGATTCAGGCCCCGTTTGCCGAATGCTGTTGTATTTCGATTTTTCCTGCACGATGGATGCATTCCCGCGCGGCTCGATCCTAGGCAGCTCAAGTTCCTCGCCCATGATTTCGGCGAGCTCCTCGAGCGACATATCCACCTCCAGCAGGTGACCGCCCCCAGGATCGCTGCCCGCCGAGCCTTGACCGTCCTTCGGTTCGCCGCCCCCTTTAGCAATCGGTTTCCCCTCTTCGCCATCCCCCTGCCCCACGCCGCCGGCGCCGTTGTCCCCGAAGCGGAAGTGCGGAACATCAAGTTGCGGTATCGGTATGCTGACGAGATCACGACCCTTACGGCCGATCATCTCGCCATGCGTCACATACTTGCGAAGATTCTGGCGGATCCGGCCGCGGACGATTTGTCGAAAGCGGCGCTGATCGCGCTCAATTTTCATGATCATGGGCTGAAGCTCAAAACTTGACCTACTTATGCTCCTTCGTATCTCCTCGCGCAAAGATACTCGCCACATAATTCAATACGTCCGTGGCACTTTCGTCGTCGTATCCGTAGTCGCGAATCAACCGGCCCTTCACCACATCGATTTTTTGCTGCGTCTCGGCATCAACAACATTCGACACCAGGCTCGTCAGCTTGATCGAATCCTTCTGATCCTCGAACAACTTCAGCTCGAGCGCTTTGTACAACCGCTCGTTCGTCTTGTAATCGAACGTCTTGCCGTCAATCGAAAGAGCGCCGATGTAATTCATAATCTCTCGGCGGAAATCATCCTTCCGGCTATCCGGAATATCGATCTTCTCCTCAATCGACCGCATCAGCCGCTCGTCCGGCTCATCACTCTTGCCAGTGAAACGATTGCGCACTTTTTCCTTTTGCGTGTACGCTTTCACGTTATCGATGTAATTGCCGCACAACCGCTTGAGCGCATCCTCATCCGCCGCGATTGCCCGCTGTACCTCATTTTTGACGACGTTCTCGTATTCCTCCTTCACGATGCCCAGCAGGTCGCGGTACTCCTGCTTCGTTTCCTCATTCGTAATGAGGCTATGATGCTTTAGCCCTGATTCCAGCTCGTTCAAAACCATGAACGGATTGATGCTCTTCGCCTCAGGGTGGGCCACGAGCGCGTTCGAAATCTTATCCTGAACATACCGCGGCGAGATCCCGATCATGCCCTCCTGCCGAGCATGCTCGCGCAACTCGTTGATATTCTCCTCCGTGAATCCCGGCAACGTTTTGCCGTTATAAAGCTTCAGTTTTTGAAGACGTGAAAGTCCCGCGTGCTTCGGATCTTCCAGGCGCGTAAGCACAGCCCACATCGCCGCCATTTCGATCGTGTGAGGCGCGATGTGCTTCCCCCGCACCGTATTTTTGTTGTAATCCTTCTCGTAAATTTTCACTTCGTTCGCCAGCGTTGTGACATACGGCACATCGATCTTCACCGTTCGATCCCTCAACGCCTCCATGAATTCGTTATTTTGCAGCCGGCGATACTCAGGCTCATTCGTGTGCCCGATGATGACCTCATCAATATCGGTCTGCGCAAACTTCTTCGGCTTGATCCGGTGCTCCTGGCTCGCCCCGAGCAAGTCGTACAAAAACGCCACATCAAGTTTCAGCACTTCGACGAATTCAATAATCCCGCGATTCGCGATATTGAACTCGCCGTCGAAATTAAACGCCCGCGGATCGCTATCGCTGCCGTACTCCGCGATCTTGCGATAATTGATGTCTCCGGTAAGCTCCGTCGCATCCTGGTTCTTCTCGTCCTTCGGTTGAAATGTGCCGATGCCAACGCGATCTTTTTCGCTGAGTATCACCCGCTTCACGCGCACATCTTGCGTTACGCGGCTCCAATCACCGTCGTATTTCTTCAGGCGTTGGTAGTAAACGAACCGGCAATAAGGGTCGAGTTCTCCCTCAATGTGAACGCGCCGGTCCTCTTCGCCGCGTCCATCGTTGAGCTTCGCCTCAACGTCCGCACGAAAACGCTGCGGAATCAAATGCAGCGGCTCCTCATTCATCGGACACCAATGAATGGCCTCCAGGTTCTCGGGGTCGTCTTCATTGACCCAGCCTAGCGTGTAGAGCGCACCCTCATCTGTGGCGGAATATCGCTCCAAACCCTTCTTCAGCAGCCGCGCAATCGTGCTCTTGCTGCTACCGACTGGGCCGTGCAACAGAAGTACGCGCCGCTCAATACCGTACCCCGCCGCAGCGCTTTTCAGCGCATTTACAAAGTGATGCAGTGGCGTATCGAGCCCGAACACCGCGTCGTGGCCGGCGTTATCCGGATCAGAGAAGAACGGATAGTGAACGTGTTTCTCGCGACCGGTCTCGGTCACTTCCATGCCGTACGACAGAATCATGTCGTAGAGTCGCTGATAAGCGGTTCGCGTCACTTCCGGGTGTTCGCGAACGATGTCTAGATACTCAGCGAACGTTCCCACCCAATTCTTACGGCGGAACTGCTCACAGTCTTGTCGCTGGGCAACTAGGGCGATGATATCCCGTCCGTCGCTCATTCTTTCTCTCCTGTGAGCGACTTCGACCTCGCCGGACGCGTGGTCATGCGTGTTGCGTCAAATTGATTCAGCTCCTGGCATCTTGCGGTGGCTTCCTCATACGCTTCACGCTTCTCAAAGTTGTCGGGATGAGTTGGCTTCCTTTCCTGCTAATCCTCTCCGGCGTCGATCGTCGTCGCCAAAACTTTTTGTTTCGCGCTCCGACTCATTTACCGCCTCCACAGTGCAATTCTTGTGCGATGGCCCGACATTGCGGCGAGTTTGCAAAAGTGCTCGCCACAATTCTTCTGACGGCGCGCGCCACCCCGAGAGACCTGTCATACGCACCGCGCAAGCTCGAGAAAGGCGTGTTCGTAGCAGAAGCTTTGCCGACACGCCAACAGAACTTTGGCCGCGAGACGTACAACCGGCCAGACGTGGGAGAACTATCCAACGCGTGCCAGATTGCACACTGTTAGAGATTGGCAAAGAGCGGGGACTAGGTGGTGGTGTGTCGGCCGAACCGCTCGCTCGGCCGCGACTCGCGCGAAGTGTCGAGTCGCACCTCTTCTTATTCAAGTATCGGTTGAATTTCGATTTTCGGCAACACGGAGTTGTGTTCGCAAAGGATTAGTCGGCTCGGCCACCCCGACCGCTTATACCCCAACCATCTACCCCGTATGACTTTACGTTGATGTAAGAAAATTGCCAGGAAGCGCTTGCAGCTGTTCACCTTGGACATTTTCGCGCGAGAAGCATGACGATTTTTCGCGCACCGCGCGTCCAAAAAGCGCGCAACACGTTTGCCGCCGAAGCGAATTCGCCAAGCAATTACTGCGGCCTGCGTCGCCCTCGCGAGCGCCCTCGCCCGCCACCGTCGCGCGACCCCGATCGCGGGGGCGGACGTCGTTCCGAGCGCGTTTGCATATTCGAATCAACGATAAAACCGATCGCTTCATCCCACGAAGGAATCGCTCGTTGCAGTGTGGAGCGCCCACGCGAACCGCCTTCGATTTCATCGCTGTCGCCATCATCATCGTCGGCGATGTCCATCTCCATAACCGGGTCGTCGAGCGACAGTTCGTCTTCTGAATCTTCGTCCTCGAATCGATCACCGTCGGCCGGGCGCTCGGTCTTGCGACCTCTCGGTGCGCGCTTCTCACGACTCGGCTCCTGTTCGCGAGCCGAATCCGATCGTCGCCCGCGTCCTCGGCCGCGGCGTCTGCGCGGTCGACCCCCTCGTTGCCCATCAGAGGAATCACCTTCATCGCTCGATTCGCGTCGAGCCCCTCGACCATCCGAGAATTCCCCGTCACTCGACTCGCCGATCGTTTCCTCCGCATGAGCATCTGAAAAACCACCCGCGTCGCGCGGCTCGTCGCGATAATCCGATGCCGGCTCAGCGTACGGCACTTCGGGCTGATCGATGAATTGCGCAGCCGGCTCCGGCGTCGGCGCTCCAAAAATCTTATGCCATAGGCTCACCACCGCAGGCTTTGGCGGTTCTTCGCGAACCGGCGCCGGCCTTTCCGCTGGCTTCTCAGCCCGTTCGTCGTCGCGGGCCGCAACTTCCTCTCGCCGTGGCCGATCGCTGTCGCGATCCTCCCGCGCTCGGCTCTGCTCGCGGCGCGGTGGCCGTCGCTCACCCCGCTTTTCCTCGCGCTGCTCGCGACGCGGTGGTCGCCGTTCGCCGCTTCCACCTTCTTCGCGACTCTGTTCGCGCGGTGGCCGCTCTTCTCGTGCGGGCTCTTCGTCTCGCCGCGGCCGCGATTCATCACGGCGCGGACGCTCGCGCTCCCTGCGTGGTCGCTCTTCGCGGGATTCCACTTCCCGGGGTGCTTCTCGCTTCGCCGTCTCTCGAACTTTGGGGCGCTCTTCCGACTTAGGCTCTGCCGGCTTTTCATCGGGCGGCGCCGGTGGCAGCCCGAGCTCGCCGGCCAATGCATCCCAATTCACGGCCGCCTTCTTCGGCAGCACGACGTTAGACGCCGCCGACTCCCGCTCACTCGGACTGCTCGTTGACCCCGATTCCCGCGGTGTCGCAGCTGCCTGTTCGCGTTGTTCGATCTCGGGAGAAACCTCCGCGCCGATCTCGCGGACCAATTCATCCCATTTTGACTTGTATTCCGGCTTTTCCATGTGCTCGATTCGTACTATTAAAAGACCTTGCCCGCGCGTTCGCTCGCGCTGCTCTTGTTTATTCATGAAAACATCCGAAAGTATAAGGCTTCTCGCACTTTACGAATAGCCGGCTGTTAAAGCCTTAACCACCGCCAACGCCATGAGCACCAAGGATTCCATCGTCGAGGAGGTCGAAATCGCCGGCCACATCATCGACAGCCTTATCTTGCCGAAGGTCCTCGACACAATCACCGCCAACAGCGGCACGTTCAAAATCTCCAAAATTGCGATCGGCCAGGCCCGGCACGACCCAAGTTCCGCGGTCATCGAAATCCGCGCCGCCACGCCCGAGCGGATGCAAAAGATCCTCGCTCAAATCGCCGATCACGGCGCAGTTCCCACGAATACGCAAGACTGCCGCCTCGTCGAAGCCGATATGGACGGCGCATTCCCCGAGAGCTTCTACAGCACGACGAATCAGCAAACCGAAATCCGCATGGACGGAAAGTGGATCGCAATCGCTCTTCAAGAAATGGATTGCGGCATTGTCGTCGATGCTTCGGGCCCGCGTTGCATCCCGATGACCGACGTCCAAAAAGGCATGCCCATCGTCACCGGCCACGCAGGCGTCCGCGTTATCCCCGTCGAGCGCACCCAAGTACGTGGCGATTTCACCTTCATGTCCAGCGGCGTTTCGACGGAAAAACCCAAAGGCGCGCTAATCCAAGAGATCGCCCGCGACCTCGTCCGCAATCGCCGCAATAACACCGGCAAAACGCTCATCGTCGGCGGCCCCGCGATCGTCCATACCGGCAGCGCTCCAGCCATCTGCCAACTCATCCGCGGCGGTTATGTGAACAAGCTGTTCGCCGGCAACGCCCTCGCCACGCACGACATCGAACAATCACTCTTCGGCACCAGCCTCGGCGTCCACCTCGCCGACGCCAGCATCGCTGAAGCGGGCCACGAACATCATCTGCGAGCAATCAACAAAATCCGTCGTTGCGGCTCGATCCGCGCCGCCGTCGATTCTGGCGTAGTCAAATCCGGCATCATGTTCGAATGCGTACGCAATAAAGTCGATTTTATCCTCGCCGGCAGCATCCGCGACGACGGCCCCCTGCCCGACGTCATTACCGACACGCTCGAAGCCCAGCGGCAAATGCGCGACGCCATCCGCGACGTCTCCTTCTGCCTCATGATCGCCACGATGCTGCACTCCGTCGCGGTCGGCAACCTTCTCCCCGCTTGGGTCAAGGTGGTCTGCGTCGACATCAACCCGTCGACCGTCATCAAACTCAGCGACCGCGGCAGCTTCCAAACTCTCGGCATAGTGACAGACGTCGAACCATTCCTGCGCGCATTGGTTCAAGAAGTCCAACTGATGGAAATGTGATCGTTCGTCACGCTACGGTTCCTCACTTGCCATCGCTCTCCCCCCAATCCGCAGCGTCGGTCCGCGATGGGCTAACGTCAGTGACACAGCGCGAGCACTGTATCGAAAACTTTTAAAAAACGCCGCGAATACTAATTGACTACTGCCTAAGGGGGGATATCTTACACGCCATATTCGCTGCGTGCTTTTTACGACCTCTGGAATAGGTAACGCTAATGATCTCCATATCCGGGCGAGCCTCCTCCTACGCTGTAGTTTTCTTATCTGCCACGTTAATTACCTGCGATCCAGGTCGCGCTCAAAGCATCGGATTTACGCCCAGTCCGTCCCCTTCTCAACCCGATCAAGGCACCGGTTCCGCAGAGCCAGCAGTCGGCCAGGGTTTAGCCGTCACCGCATACAGTAGCCGCCCCGGCGCGCCCTACACGATTTATCTCGATTTCGGCGGCTTCTCATTCAATGGACTGTGGGGAGGTTCAGCCAGCTACAATCCGGGCGTCACGCCTGCCTACAGCGTCGATGCGAATACATCGAGCTTTACCGCGACCGAGCTTGCCAACATAAAAAATATTTGGTCCCGCGTGTCCGAAAAGTACTCGCCCTATAACGTCAATGTCACGACCGTGGACCCAGCAGTCGCCGCCAATCAGGCCGCTACCGATGCTCAACGGCAAACCTATTACGACACCCATGCCCGCATCATGCACACCGTGATCGGTGGTAGTGGCGGATGGACCGGCGGCGGCGGCGTCTCATACATCGGCGTCACACCCAATTCCTACACCGGCACCGGATTTTCTAATGGCTATCACACGAACTGGGTCTTCTCCGGACAATCGCCGTCGAATTTGCAGTTCATCGGCGAAGGCTCCGCTCACGAAAACGGCCATGGCCTAAATCTTACGCACCAAAGCGACTACAGCGGCAACACGCTCATTAATGAGTACAGTTCCGGAACAGGAACTGGCGCCGGCTCCGTTGCGCCAATCATGGGTAATTCCTACAGCTCCGAGCGTGGACTGTGGAAAATTGGACCCTCTCACGTTAACAGCACCGGCCCAACCACGCAGAATGACCCGAATGTCTTCATGTCCAGTAACTCCGGACTTTCGCCGTTCATCAACGACGGCGTCGGCCACACGCTCGCCACTGCTACTTCAATCCCATTGAACGGACTTTCCGTCGACTTCAATTCCGCGACCGGCGTCATCGTCCCAACCAGCAATCTACCGACCGCCACTCAGGGCGGCGCCAACTACACTTCCGACTACTGGTCGTTTTCGACCGGCGCAGGCTCAATTTCGCTGTCCGTAATTGCTGGACGCGAATCGATTACGGCCGGCACCGCCGACCCGGGCGCCATGCTCGATGCCTCCCTCGAAATCCTCAATACCTCGGGCACAGTGTTGTTTTCTGCCGCGAGCAACAGCTTAAGTCAAACTTTGCTTCCCAATTTGCCCGCCGGAAATTACATAGCCCGCGTCTTTAGCGCCGGCGATCCTTTGGGACGCAATTTTTACGACATGGGCTCCTATTTCCTCAAAGGAACCTTCGTTGCCGTCCCTGAACCCTCTGCGGCTCTGTCGCTTATCGTGGCGACCGTAGTTGGCGTTTTCCGGAGAAATAAGAGGCGTCGTTCCTAATCGCGACAGCCGCAGGCTGTCACTCTCAATCTCTGAAGTTAGTTTCCACTCTCTATTGAGGCGATCTTCCGACGAATCTCGGCGGAAGATCGCCTTAATTTCCACTGCCAATCTATAAAGCCAAACAATTGACTTGCGCGGAAGATCTTCCTCAATTTGAGGTATGCCCGCATGCCCTCACGTTCTGATGTGCCCGCCCGACTTTTACGGCATCCACTACGAAATCAACCCGTGGATGGACATGTCCCGCCAGGCCGAGCACGCGGTCGCCGTCGAGCAGTGGACCGCACTCCGCGATCATATCACGAGCTGCGGCGCGAAGGTTTCAACGTTAAAACCGATCGAAGGGCTCCCCGATCTCGTGTTCACCGCGAACGCGGCGATGATCTTTAAGAAGCAGGCGCTGCTCTCGCACTTCCGACATCGCCAACGGCAAGGAGAAGAGCCCTACAATCGCCAATGGCTTAGCGATCAAGGTTTCGAAGTACTAGATGTCCCAGATAACTTCAGCTTCGAAGGCGCCGGCGATGCACTCTTCTGCGGCGACACGCTGTACGCCGGCTACCGCATGCGCAGCGACGCCGCCGGTCATCAAAAAATCGGCCAAATGATCGGCTGCCGCGTCATCCCTGTCGAACTGGTCGACGCCCGCTACTATCACCTCGATACCTGCTTCTGCCCCCTCTCCGAAACCGAAGCCATCTGGTACC
>JABDGM010000067.1 GCA_013286045.1 Planctomycetota bacterium
TACCGCCATCCGAATCGTCACCGAAAACCAACCACAATTCAGAACCGTTTCGGCAGGACTACGAACGATGGGCAACCGAACTGGCAGACTTATCCTCTCACGAACCCGCGCTGGTCGCCTGGAGCATCGACGACTTTGCCTATAATTTGAAAACGTTCACGCCAGAGTATATGCAGAAGGTCATCGCCGCCGAGCGCGCCAAAAATCGGCATTTCGCATTCGCACCCTGCGTCTATTACAAGCAAGCCACGCCGACTTTCGCAGAACACTATGAAAAGTTCCTCGACGGCATCCTATTCCCCTATCGCAGCGAGTCGACAACCCCCGGTTTCAACGACGCGGAGTCCGTCACTTCGGAAGTGAAAACACTGAAACAGCGATTCGGCGCCGATTTCCCCATCATCGTCGACATCTATGCGACACGGCACAGCCGGCTCGGCCCCTCGACGCCAGAATACGTCGAAGAAGTAATGAAACTGGCGCAGCCAGTCGCCGAAGGCGTTCACATCTACCGCCACCAAAATAAACTCGACCCGAACGAACGGCCAAAGTACGACATCATTCAACGTGTGATGAGTTCGTGGAAATAGAAGTCTTTCGCCCGCACCCGCCCGTGCGGTAAATGGCACTACGCCTCCGTCACGCGATCACGTCCATCACAGGCTGGCCTTTGCCATCTTTTGTGACATAGAACGGCCGCCGCTCCACATCAAATGCCGTCTTGGGGCTGATCCCCATCAGATGCATGATCGTCGCGTGCATATCCTCCAACGAGATTGGGTTCTTCGTGACCAGGCATGGTCGTTCGACCGCTGTCTCGCCGTAAAGAAATCCCCGCTTCGTACCGCCGCCAAACATCAGCACGGACGACGACCCAGTGAAATGCCGATGCAGCCCATAGTGAATCGGCTCTTTCAAAACGTCCGTCTTCGCTCGCGACTGATCCTTCGCCGTACTTCCAGGCACGCCTTCGATCATCATGTCGCGACTGAATTCGCTGGCGAGTATCACCAACGTCCGATCCAACATCCCGCGATCCTCAAGATCGAGAATCAATTGAGCCACGGGGCGATCGATATCTCGTTTCATCTGCTCCGCCGTCGCGTGGCCATTCTCATGCGTGTCCCAATGCACGAACGGAATGTATTCGGTCGTGACTTCCACATATCGAGCGCCGGATTCAACCAACCGCCGCGCCAGCAAGCAACCGCGACCGAAGTCACTGGCCCCATACTTCTCGGCCGCCTCTTTCTTTTCCAACGATAGATCGAATGCCGCTTTTTCTTTCGAGCTCAACAACCGATGGGCCGAGTCAATCGATCGCAACATCGATTGCTGCTGATAGTCGCTCGCGTATCGCGTCTGCGGACTATCCTTAACCATCCGCTCAAACATCCGGTAACGATTTTCAAATCGTCCCGCATTCATCCCCTTCGGCGGCCGGACCGCAAGCATCGCGTCTTCCGCCACCGGCAAATTAAATGGCCCATATTCGGAACCAAAGAACCCACCCGTCGTGAATGCTTTCAGCTCTTCGGACTCGCCATTCCCTTCAAGCCGCTGCCCAATGTTGATGAACGGCGGAATCACCGGATTGAGCGGCCCCAATACCTTCGCCATCCAAGCGCCAATATGCGGGGCCGCGACCGTCTGCGGCGGCACGTAACCCGTATGCCAATGGTATTGATGCCGCGAATGTAGGATGTGGCCCAAATCAGGCAGCACGTGCGATCGAATGAGCGTCCCTCGATCCATGACGCTTGCAATTTGCTCCAGCCCCTGGCAGATCTTGATGTTATCAACAGCCGTATCAATCGCCGGGAACGTGCTCATCACCTTTTCGACCGGCAGACCTACCTCGAACGGCTGGTAACGCTTCGGATCGAACGTATCCGGCGCAGCCATACCCCCGGCCATCCACAACAAAATGCACGAGTCCGCTTTCGCAATCGGATGCTCGATCTTCACCCCGCTAGAATCCGCAAACAACTTTTTTGGCTCGCCTGCCATCAACGCGGCAGCACCCGCCGCCGCCATCGCGCGCAAAAACTCTCTGCGCGTAGCCCCCGAATGATTTGGAGGTATCAATCGCGATTGATTCGAAAATATCATTGTTTGCGCTCACTTATCGCGAAACTATCAACGTATGATTTGATACTCGGGCAGCATCATGATTACCCACAGCAAATCCTCCACCCCCTGCTCCGTAGCCGGCGTACCCACAATTTCCAGCGCGACTTGCCGCTCCGACTCGGTCGGCACTCGCGATAACGCCGCTGCATATAGCCCATCAATGAGCGAAGCGCCGTCTCCGCCGGCAAAATCCTTGAGCACCGTCGGAGTCCCGCGACTTAGTGTTTTTGCAAGAAGCGCGCTGTTCGAAAGATCGAGCGCTTCGAGCGTAGTGAGCATCGCCGGCCTATCCGACACAACTTGCTCCCGATTCGGCCGACCAAGCGAACGCATCAGTGGGTCGCATGCCACAAGCGACGCGCGATACGATTTTTGTCCCTGCTTCTCATCCGCCGTAAGAAAGTCCGCCACGCTCTTATGTGGCTTGCTCGGACCGGTGCTCGTAAGCTGCCAAAGCGCATCCGTAAATTCTTCAGCCGTCATCCTCTTAGCGATCGGTCCCGCAAAGACGAAGCCGTCTCCTCCCGGCTGTGAACCAAGCGCAAGCGATTCAGACTGGTAAGCGTTTGATAACACAATCAACCGAATCGTCTTTTTTAAGTCGTACCCGTCGTCGCTGAGATGAACCGCGAGGTAATCCAGCAAGTCCGCGCTCCAAGGTGGCGTCTGCATCGCATCGACAGGATGTACGATCCCTCGCCCCATCAAGCGATGCCAAATTCGATTGACGATCGTTCGCGTAAATCGGCCGTTCTCATGGTCCGTCATCAACTCCGCCAACCGCTTGAGGCGCTGCTCCTTCGGTGTAGCCGAATCAATCTGCCCCAGTTCCGGAAACAGCCACGCCGCCTGCGCCATTTTTCCCGTGGGCTTGTCGCAGCGATTGATCTCAAGCGGCCCGTCCGCATAGATCGCAGCGAGGCCATACGTCTCCGACAACTTCCAACGGTCGATGAAGCTGTCGTGGCAAGACGCACACTTCATGTTCAGCCCCAAGAACACCTGCGACACATTCTGAGCAAACTGAACCTCCTGCTTCTGACTCGCATTCACGTTCCCGCGCCACTTAATGCCGCGAATGAACCCAGCCGATTCCGGTGAAGGCGCAATCAGCTCGCGAGCAAACTCATCGTACGGTTTGTTGTCGAGCAGCGACTTGTACAGCCAAGCACTGATTTGCGTTCGACCGCCGTCGATATAGCCAGTTCCCTGATAATCATTCCTCAGCAAGTCATTCCAAAACGACAACCAATGCTCCGCGTAGGCCTGATTATTTCCCAGCAGCGAATCAACAACCTGCTCACGTTTGTTTGAGTCTTGGCTACTAAGAAACGCATGCAACTGCTCAGGTGTCGGTAACAATCCAACGATGTCCAAATAAACCCGACGCAGAAACGCCGCGTCTCCAAGCGGCGTCGGCCGCGCAACTTTGTGCTCCTTCAGATATGCATCCAAGATGCGGTCAACTGAATTATCTCGACCTTCAATAGCTGCCGGCAGTTCCGGGCGCCGCGGCCTCAACGGCGGATCATAGTCGCTCGCCGCAAAAGTGAATCCCGCGTCCCACGGCGCGCCAACATCGACCCATTCTCGCAGCGTTTTGATTTCGTCCGCGCCGAGCGGCGGCTGGTCCTTAGGCATCCGCTCGTCTTTGTCGTCCGATGATACAAGATCGATGAGACGCGAATCCGCCGCATGTCCCGGCGAAACAGCCCCGCCCTCGAGCAGCGACTCGCGCGTGTTCAGTGAGAAATCGCCCTCATGTCGGCGCCCGCCATGGCATTCGACACAATTCTTACGCAGAATCGGTACGACATTGTGCGCAAAATCGAATTCGGTGCCCAGCACACGATCGGCCGACATCAACGGGGCAATCGCAACGCCGCAACAAAGGATTGCCGACCCCAATGGTGACCAGCGATAATGAGAGTCAGCCCACATACCTTTCTGCCCGATTCCCACGGTGAGCTCTCATTATGCTCTTGCCGAAACGACGCGGCAACCAAGTCAAGTCGGCAAAAGAACCTTTGCAGGAAACGACATTTTCGTGACATTGCCGCTCTCCCAAGCTTCGAACCCTCCTTCCAATTCGACCGTCGAAATTCGTCGAGCGGACATTCTTTCGCCCGCCGCACAACATCTGATTCGCTGCTTGAACTCAGAGCTCGAGTCCCGCTATCCAGAGGAAGGCGCGAATTTCTTCCGCCTGGAACCCGACGAAGTCCGCGAAGGCCACGGCGGGTTTTTCATTGCGTATGCCGATGGCCATCCTGTCGCCTGCGGCGCCATACGCCGTATTGAATCAGCCGAGGCCGAAATCAAACGCATGTACGTAGCACCGTCCCATCGCGGCCAAGGCGTCGGCGGCAAGATACTGGCCAAGCTCGAAGCCGAAGCGCTCCGATTAGGAATCCGACGAATCGTGCTCGAAACCGGGCCCCGTCAGCCCGAAGCTATTGCTATCTACAAGCGTGCTGGCTTCTTCGAAATCCCGCTCTTCGGCGAATATGTCGACCCAAGATACAGTTTATGTATGGCCAAAAATGTAGCGTCGGCGCGATAGCTTGCTATCGTTCGATCGCTACTAAATCTCGCCTCGCCAGCAAATCGGCAAATCTCTAACCTGCCTGCCCCAATCTGCCGAATTCCGATAATAGCGGTCGTGCTGCGCGCACCCGCCGAAGCTCGGCTCACATGCCCAAGGAGGGGCTGTGCCAAAATCCTATCCACTATTTCTGGTCGCCCTACTGTCGGCCGGCGGTTGGTATTTCACGAAAGGCCCAGGCCAAGGAAAACTGGGTGACGTCGCCACTGCCGTTTCCAAAGGTCAGTACAGTCAGATCCCGCAGATCCTCGCCGGCCCGAGTACACAGCCGGCCGGATATGGCGGCTTCGGAACAACGTCGAACTCTCCCACCTATCAATCGCAGCCCGTCTCCACGCAGCCCCCGGCGAACTACGGCGGCTCCTACGCCCCGCAGCCGGTATCCGCTACCCCCGCGACACCGCCGCCCTCGCCAATGTTCGGCGGCCCTGCGATCCGCATTGCATCCTTCAACATCCAAGTCTTCGGCGACGCCAAAGCGTCAAAGCCGTACGTGATGCAAACCTTAGCGGCCATCATCCAAAACTTCCACATCGTTGCGATCCAAGAAATTCGCACCAAAGACGACTACTTCATCGATAACTTCCTGCGCACGTACGTCAACACGAACGGAAAAGTTTACGACAAAGTCGTCGGGCCCAGAATGGGACGCACGAACAGCAAGGAACAGTACGCGTTCCTGTACGACACGACCGCAATCGAAGTCAATAAGAACAGCATCTACACGGTAAACGACCCGGAGCAGTTGCTTCAGCGCGCTCCGCTCGTCGCGATGTTCCGTGTCCGCGGCCCGCCGCCCGACCAAGCGTTCACATTTGTGCTCATCGATATGCACACCGAACCCGATCAGGCGGTGCAAGAATGCAACACGCTTGCACAAGTCTACCAAGCCGTTCGCCGCGCTTCCGGCGGTGAAGACGACATCATCCTCCTGGGAGACCTCAATACCGACGACCGCCACCTCGGCGGCCTAACGCAAATCGATGGCGTCCGCCCCATCGTACGCAGCACGTTCACCAACACGCGTCAAAACGCCCAATACGACAACATCATCGTTCACGCGCCATCCACTACGGAATTCACAGGCCGCTGGGGAGTCTACAACTTTCAGAAACTCCATAACCTCTCGCTCGACCAAGCACTCCAGGTTTCCGACCACTTCCCGATTTGGGCCGAGTTCAGCGCTTATGAAAGCGTCAGCCCCGGCCGCGTTGCTGCACGCGATACCGGCGTCCGCACGCAGTAGCCCTGCCGTTTACTTCTCTTCTTCAGCCGGCATCGATTCGTCGATGATCTTTTTCAGTTCATCCGAAGGGTCGATGTTCTCAGGCTGAGCGGCAATTCCCGCTTCGTCCGCATCGGCCTTCGCGGCCGCCAGCGCAGCTCGCAATTCGTCATCGCTCACTTTCGGCCGCAATCGCCAATCGTTCCCCTGACGGTCGGCAATGTGCGCCATCACTTTGTCGATTCCCTTTTCGTCAATCTTCTTATCGATCACACCGCGCGCAAACCGCTTGAGTGTGAGACGCCCTTCCGTCTTCTCGTCATCGCTTAGCCCAGAGGTCGAGAAGTAATGCTTGTCCACAGCGCCCACGACAAGGGTCGGCATCAGCGGCGACTGCATCACCTTCTGAACGATCGTGCCAGCCTGCTGCACCGAAATTCGCCCGTCACGAAATGCCTTATCAACGCGATCGACTTGTGCCTTTACCTCGATCTTCTCCTGTGGCGCCAAGTCCGAACTATCGATGCTTTGATTGATGGCCTGCGAGCTTAAATCGGCCGCCCACCCGCGGAAGTTTCGCGCCACCCAAATGCCGACGCCGATCATCAGCAAAACCGCGATCCCCGCCGCGATCAGGCACCCGATCAGGCAGCTCGCCCACTTGCTCCGCTTGCGCGGTTCGCCCTGATTGGGTTCAATCTCGAATCGATGATCGCTCGCCATCGCTAATTCTTGCTCCTTTAGAAATCGTCACTGCGACAATCCGCACCGTCTGTGGATAAGCAGTGCCATTATCAGCATTACCCTGCCAATTCCAAGCCGGCTTTCCCTGGTGTACCATGCAGTTTCGGGCATTTCCGCCAAATCGGGCGCTCCTATGACGGTTACCAGCCGCGGTCTCTACGCTTACCTCACTATTCTGACGGGTAACCGCGCCGGCACCAATTTTCCGCTCGACGCCCGCCGCGATACCCAAATCGGCCGCGGCACAGATTGCCACATCTCGCTCCCCGATCCGCTCTGCTCGCGAGTCCACGCGACTCTCACCTTCACGCCCGATGGCTGGGTCATTCGCGATGCCGAAAGCCGCAACGGCACGCTCGTAAACGGCCAGAAAATCGACGAGGCCACGGTCGTCGACGGCAACACCATCAAAGTTGGCTCCGCCGAATTCGAGTTTCACGAATCCGAAGAACCGCCAACCGCCAAGGGCGATGATCCGCAACTGATGCAAACCATCGTGCAGGATCTCCCGATCGCGGTCCACGAGTCGCACGAAGACGCCCTCGCCGGCCTCCCCAGCACCGAGCAGGTCAAAGAGCTCATGCTGCTCTATCAGCTCTGCATAAAACTCCTCGGCTGCGGCGATCCGAACCGCGTTCTCGAAAGCGCGCTCGACCTTCTACGCAAACGCACCAACGCCTCGGTCGTGGGCTTTTTATCCGTCAGCGACGAGGGCAGCCTGCAACCGAAGATCGTGATCCCTCGCGACGCCGCGAACCGCGTGAATCTAAATCAGTCGCTCAACGAGCTCGTCTCGCGGCAGGGGCACGCTGTATGGGTCGCGAATCAGTCCTCTAAAGAGGGCACCCAAGACCTCGGCCACTTTGCCGATGCCGTTTGCGCACCTCTTGTTCGCCGCAATGAAGACGGCGAGCGTACCACGCTCGGCGCTATCCACGTCTACCTCGAAGACGGCCGGTTCCGCCAATCCGATTTTGATTTCATCATCTCGGTAGCCAACATCGTCGCCATCGCGCTCGTTCGAGCTCGCGCCCTCACGGCACTCCAAAGCGAGTATCAACGACTGGTCGAAAAATCGCCCGGGCACGACGAGCTCATCGGCAACTCGCCATCGATGCGCGATCTAAAATCAAAAATCAATCGCGTGGCTCGAGCGCCGGGCTGCGTTCTGATTCGCGGTGAAAGCGGCTCCGGCAAGGAGCTCGTGGCCCGCGCGGTTCAGCGAACCAGTCCTCGCGCCGATCGTCCGATGGTCTCCGTCAACTGCGCCGCAATCCCGAGCGAACTAATCGAAAGCCAGCTCTTCGGTCACAAGGCGGGCTCATTCACGAGCGCCGATCGTGACCACATTGGCTTTTTCCAACAAGCCGACCTCGGCACGCTCTTTCTGGATGAAGTCGGCGAGCTCACGCTCGAAGGTCAGGCGAAATTGCTGCGAATTCTCGAGGGCCATCCTTTCCTGCCCGTCGGCGGGACCGAAGAAATCACCGTCGATGTTCGCGTCATCGCCGCCACGAACCAGAACCTCCAAAAATATGTCCGCGATAAGCGTTTTCGCGAGGACCTTTATTATCGCCTCAGCGTCTTCGAACTGTACTTGCCGCCACTCCGCGATCGCGGCGACGACGTCGGCCTGCTCATTGATTTCTTCCTCGATCACTTCCGCCGGCTTCACGGCCGTCCAAACCTCGGCCTCGTTGATACCGCCCGCAAAATGCTGCTCGACTACCGCTGGCCCGGCAACGTTCGCCAGCTTCGCAACGTCCTCGATAGCGCCGTCGTGCTCGCCGACGAAGATTCGATCCGCCCACACGACCTTGCCCTCCGCGACTCCGGCAGCAGCGAGCTGGAAACACTCCGCATCGACGAGTGGGAAAAGCGGCTGATTACCGAAGCCCTCAATCGCACCTCCGACAACGTGCCCGAAGCTGCTAAACTGCTGGGTATCGGTCGAGCCACGCTCTATCGCAAAATTGAGCAATACCACATTGATCGATAACGCTCGAAACGACGCTCAG
Source organism: Planctomycetota bacterium (assembly GCA_013286045.1). Classification (GTDB taxonomy): domain Bacteria; phylum Planctomycetota; class Planctomycetia; order Pirellulales; family Lacipirellulaceae; genus JABDGM01. The sequence goes on from JABDGM010000067.1 coordinate 8,726, forward strand.
TTGCGGAGAGTCGGTCCATGAGAACCATCGTTTCCATTTCGCTGCTAGCCTGCCTGCTTCTTTCGACCGCAGCTTCGGCCGAAAACTGGAGCCGCTTCCGCGGCCCAAACGGCGCCGGCCAAAGTGACGACGATCAAATCCCCACAACATGGCAGCCCACAAATTATCTCTGGAAGCAGCCTCTCCCCGGCATCGGCCATAGCTCACCCGTGATCTGGGACAAACATCTTTTTCTCACCTGGGCCGATAGTGCCACCGGCGCACAAACAGTCGCCGCATACGACGTCGAAACCGGCGCCAACCTGTGGCAAAAACAATTCGAGGCGCCCAAATACCACATCAACGATCTCAACAGCTTTGCCTCCAGCACCCCTGCCGTAGACGCGCAGTCCGTGTACGTCCTGTGGCTGAAGGACGGCAAAGTAATTCTGGCCGCCATAAACCATCAAGGTGAAGAACGCTGGCGACAAGACATCGGCCCATTCAAAGAAGTCCACGGCTTCGGCATCTCGCCAGTGGTAGTCGATGACCTTGTCTACGTGAATCGCTCTAGCGGCACCGATAGCGCCATCACCGCCTTCGACCGCGACACCGGCGACGTCCGTTGGAACTTACCTCAGGATGCAGGCACAACCGCTTTTTCCACGCCCTGCCTTCTGGATCCGACTGCCCAGCACAAAGTTTTGCTAACCACCAACACATCATCCGGCCTGGTCGCCATTGATGCGCTCACCGGCAAAATCGTATGGCAAGGCCTAAAAGACGATCTCGATCAGCGCTGCGTAAGCTCTCCCATAGTCGGCGATGGCATGATTATCGTTGGCTCCGGCCAGGGCGGAAACGGCAAAGCCGTGATCGCCGCTCGGCCAGGCGACAACGGCTCACCTCCGCAAGAAGTGTATCGACTCATACAAAATGCTCCCCAATGCCCCACGCCTGTAATTGCCGGCGATCTGCTGTTCGTATGGAGCGACCACGGCGTCGCCTCGTGTTACGATCTCGCCACCGGCAAACAATACTGGCGTCAGCGAATCGGCGGCGATTTTTACAGTTCACCCATTCGCGTAGGCAACCGCATTTTCGGCTTCTCGCGCGGCGGCGACGCAATCGTCCTCGCGGCCGACAAGCACTACGAATTGCTTGCACGCAACGAAATCGGCGAGCTTTGCGAAGGCACCCCTGCCATCGCCAATGGCCGCATGTTCGTCCGCACCGATTCCACGCTCCTTTGCATCGGCCAGCCCAATTCGAATTGAGCCAGGAAGTTTGCAGCTCTCCGATTCCGCTTATGTGCCCTGCCGCTCCGCAAGATCGTCCCTCAATCACGCGCCTCGACCGGTCCGCGCTCGCTGAACTTCAGCTCAACCGCATCAACGATTTATTTGCTGAGATCCTGCCCCACAATGCGTTCTACAAACACAAGCTCGACGGCTGCCCAACACGCCTGACAAGCCTCGATCAGCTCGCGTCACTTCCTTTCACTACGAAGCAAGAGCTACAACCGCCTGCCGATTCTGAACCCTTCGCCTTTAATCGCACCTACCCGCTTGAACAATACGTGCGCTGCCATCAAACATCCGGCACACACGGTCGGCCACTCGTAGTCGTCGACACCGCTGCTGATTGGCAGTGGTGGGTCGAAGCTTGGCAGTACGTGCTCGATGCGGCCGACGTCCGTCCGTCGGACCGAGCCCTGCTTGCGTTTTCGTTCGGTCCCTTCATAGGATTTTGGAGCGCGTTCGACGCCCTCATCGCGCGTGGCACGCTGGTAATTCCGGGCGGCGGACTAAGCAGTTTGGCCCGGCTCGAATCACTCCGCGGCACAAAGGCGACTACCCTTCTCTGTACGCCAACCTATGCCTTGCACCTGACCGAAGTCGCGGCCCAGCATCACATTAACCTTAAGCATCTGTCCGTCAAAAAAATCATCGTAGCCGGTGAGCCCGGCGGCAGTGTTGCCGCCACGCGCGACCGCATCGAATCGGCTTGGGGTGCGCGGCTAATCGACCACGCTGGCGCCTCAGAGGTCGGCCCCTGGGGATTTGCCGACAACGCCGGCAAAGGCCTGCACATCAACGAAGCCCATTTCATCCCCGAGTTCCTCTCCGTGGCGACCGGCCATCCCGCCGAACCCGGCGAACTCTCCCATCTGATCCTGACTTGCCTCGGCCGAAGTGGCTCACCCGTGATCCGTTACCGCACCGGCGACATCGTGCGGCCGACTTGGCCGGCGGATTCGCCCTGCCGCTTCGTTCTTCTTGAAGGAGGCATCATCGGACGCGCCGACGACATGATGATCATCCGCGGCATGAACGTCTATCCGACTGCGGTCGAACACATCCTGTTCACCTTCCCCGAAGTCGTTGAGTACCGCCTCACCGCCCGCAAACACGGGGCTATGGACGAATTGCTGATCGAAGTCGAAGATCACTTACAACAACCGGCTCGCATCGCCGAGGAACTTCAATTAAGACTAGGGCTGAAGATCGACGTGCACAATGTTCCGCCGCTATCATTGCCGCGCTTCGAAGGCAAAGCCCGCCGATTTGTTGATGAGCGTACGCGAACCTGAATACTCCGGCCCAACCCCGCGGCGTCTTCTATGTCGATCCACCCCGAAAAACTACAACTCGTTGAACCGAGCTGCCTTCGTATTACCTGGAGCGACGGCCAGATCCGCGACTATCCCGTTCGCGAGCTGCGCGATCGATGCCCTTGCGCTACCTGCCGCGAAGAACGGAATGCTCCGCCGGCCTCACCGCTTCAGCTACCGATCATTTCGGCCGCTGAAACTCAACCGCTGCGGATCACCGCCATGAAACCCGTCGGCAACTACGCCTACTCGATCGACTTCAGCGACGGGCACAACACGGGGATTTACACGCTCGATTCACTCCGCGAACTAGGCCATGAAGCAACCGAGCGCTGAGAACTTTTCAGTTATTTGCTGACGCCCGGAATCGCGGGCAGCCCAGGAATGCCAGCCGCGGGCATTTTGCCGCCGGCCGCAGGAGCACCCTCTTCCTTCTTATCCTTTTTCTTGATCACCTTGTCGCTGCTGACGCGGAGCTTTTGAAACACGTCGTCATTAACAACAAAGTACCAATCGCCGAATCGCAAATTCAAATCTCTAACCGCGTCCTGGCCCTTCTTCGTAAGCGCCTGGTATTCATCCAGTTTCCGCTGATTTTCCTGCTCAATTTGCTTTCGCTCCGCAATCACCTTGTCGACATCCTTGTCCCCCGTCCCTTCTTTCTTCGCGGCGTCATCCTTTTTCTCACTGCCATCGGCCGCCTTATCCGTCTTCTGATCACCCTTCTCAGTAGCCGCCGCATCGCTCTTCGCGCTCTTGTCGGCGTCGTCCTTGTTCGCATCTGCCGCGCCATCTTTCGCGCCCGCATCCGCCTTCGCCTCGGAACCCGCCGGCAGATCAGGCAGCTTCGCGAGTTCGGGTTGCTTCACCGCATCCTTGTTGAATCTCGCCATCACAAACAAATAGCGGTGCACATCGCTCTTACCACTCTTCTTATCTTTACCAGCGGCGGGGGCCGCATCCTTGTCGGCGGCCTTTTCGTCTTTGTCACCACCGGCCACATTCGTTAGATTCCCAAATCGCAACACATACTCCGCGCCATTTTTCAGCGTCGCGACAACTTCGCCGTCACTCGAAATAATCTCCTGCGGTTCGCCTTCGTGCGATGCCGTCGCCGCGAACCCCTTGGTAATCAAATCCTGTAGCGCTTCCTTGTTGTTTAGAAAATCATTTCCGGCCTTCAGATCTTTGCTCAAACCAGCTGGCTTTCGCTTGACATCCACGATCTTCAGTCCTTCCAGCGCCCCCTTGAGCGAGTTCAGCGTTTCCGCATTCAACTCCTCATCATCCGCGAGATTGAAATCCACATAGTCGCCGTTCTCTCCCTTCTTAGGATCAAACTTTCGCAACTTGATCGGCGTCCACTTCGCATCGGCCTCGCTATACCCCAACGTCAAATCCGATCGCGGATCCCACGCCACCCCAATCGATGGCCGCCCTTGCGGCCCCATCACCACTTGCATCTCCGCCGAGTAGTCTTTCACTTCCACCTGTTGCATATCCCAGGCTTTCATCTTCAGCAGATCTTTTTCAATCCAATTCTCAAAATCCGTCGACAGCTTCGCCGGATCGATCTCAATCACGAACACCGCATCGCGCCCCGCCTCCCGAACGTAACGCTGCCCTTCCCGATCGCGCACCGGCTTGCCAACTATCAAATCAACAAGCGGCTTGTTTTGCGCATCCGACATCGTCACATGCGTCCCAACGCCCTTCTGCCCGGGCGACAACTTCGGCGACAACGGATCAATCACCCCGTACTGCTCATGGTCGCCCGCATTCTTACTAGCCACGCTCAAAATCTTGCGGTCCATCAGCGAGTTCGCCGCTTCGCCCATCTGCTTCGCCGCATCCGCCGGATAATTATCCTTCGACGGTATCGACCACAGCCCATCCTGCTCCGAAACTTCGAACTCGCGCAACGTCGCCGTATCTTCGTCGAATCGCACGATCCGCAGCCGCTTCGCTTCTTCCGGGTTGTCGAACTTCTTCGTCAGTTCGGTTCCAACAAGCGTATTCTCATCCACCTCGGCCGCCGAAGGAGCAGACCATATCCCAATGCCGATCGCGGCTAGACCGATTAATACAAAGCTGATCGTTTTTGTGTTTTCACTCATGATCTATAAACTCCGCCGAATAAGTCCGGCTGGGGATTTTACCTCAAACACTCCATCACTCAGGAATCAGGCCGTCTGATCTCGCCCTTTGCCATACCGCAACCGCCGCGTGTCGACACCTTCTTGCTCCGCTTTTCGCCGATTGAAGAACACAAAGAACGCCAACACGATTGGCAAGATCGGCGGCAACAACACGGCGAGCAGCTTGTACCGATCCTGCACGCCTCGAATTTTCGACGCCAACTCGCGCTCGCTCTGCTTCACCTTGGAATTCCGGTCCTTCTCGAACGATGCAATCCGCACGTCGCGCATGCGCTCTAACCGAATTCGCTCACGCTCCATCATCTGCTCTTTAACTCTCGGATCCAGATCGTCGCGTTTCTCAAGATCCGCCATCTTTTTGTGATATTCGTCTTGCGCCGCCTCGATTTGCTGCCGTGCATCGCCCACGAACTTGTTTTGTTCCTCCAGCGAATCCTTACGCTGCTCCTCGGTCGCTTCCTCGACCTTCTCCAAAATGCGATGCGGCCGCGTCCGCTTCCGCAAATCGATAAACCGATCATCCCCGGCAAGCTCATCGAGAATATTCAGCACGAATGCCACATTTTGAAACTTGAAATCGATGATCGAGTCTGGATCTTGTCCCATCTCGCGAAGCCGGAAAATGATCGGAGCAATCCAGTCGATGTCCGCGACCAATACGACATTGATCTTGGTCTTCTCCGGCGCCTTGCCGACCAACGCGTCCTCTTCCGTCGCCTTCCCCTTATCACTGTCCTTCTTGCCCGCCTCAGCCGGTTTTTCGTCGGCTGATTTCGCGTCCTTCGCTACGTCTTCCTTAGCTGGTTCCTTCGCTTTCGCTTCCTTGCTGTCCTTGTCTTCCTGCGCCGTCAGATGCTTACCCGTCTCCTCCGTAATATTTCCCGTTACGTGCGCGGCAACGATGTACGGCTCATGCGTAGTGACGCGACGAGCACCCATCGAATTCCCTGACCGCAGCGACATATCCACATCCTGAAAGCTGATCGTTCCACTATCTCGACCTGTCACCGCCAGCTTCTGAAAGTTCATCTTCGAACCTTCCGATGGCCGGAACGAACCAGGCCAGAAAAACAACACCTGCTTCATGCCCGCAGAAATAGCATCATCAGGATCGAAAGGATTTGGCGTCCCATGCGCCGTGAGACCTTCATCGATAAAGATCCATTCGCGATAAATATCGCCCAGCTTCGGCTCCGGATTGAAGTTCTGCCACACAATTTCATCGCCGTACATTTCAACGCCGAGCAGCTTCCATAGCGGCGTAATATCCCCCTTCGGCTCCGCCTGACCGCCGCCACCGAACATCCCCATCATGCCGCCTGGCGGTTTTTTCGGCTGAGTGGTCCCCACCACCTCGGGCCACAGCTGCGGCCACGGATACGGATCTTCAAATATCGCGGTGGGCTGCCCCGACTTTACAACAGCGATGAAGTTCTTCATCGCATCCGGATTCAATGACGACGGCTGCACCGCAAGCAGCACGTCATATTTATCCTTAATCGGCTTCGAGGGGTCGACCTCCACCACTTCGTACTGCTTCTTCAATTCAGTCACGAGCTGCGACTCTTCGCTCGGCCCTTGCATTGAAAACCCGCCCAGCAGCTGTGCATCCGTTTTCAGTACGCCCAGTTTCTTCCGCTGCTGCTGCGAAACAGTGCAAATCGATCGCACCAGCTCGTATTCAATCGGAATGCCCTTATCGATGAACGGAATTACAACGCGATCCAACCCCGAGCTGAACGCCGCACCTAAATAAATCTCATCCGTCTTGCGAGCGCCCCGATCCACCGTGCGGACTTCATGCGGCTCGATCCCGTACGCCTTCTCTGCGTTGGTCGCTTCTTGGCTGAAGTTCTCGATCTCATGCACATCAACGACGATCTTCCCGCCGCTCAGCGAGCTCAACTCCGTGAGCGTAGATAACAGATTGAGCCGATGCGCCGCGTACTCCGCCGGCACCTGCGGACTCACGTAGGCATCGATTTTGATCGGCTTGATCTTATCGTTCCCTTCCAACTCCTTCACCAATTTCACGGTCCGCGGCGAAAGCGAGTTAATATTCTCGCTCGTCATATCCGCCCGAATTGCATTGTGGTGCGACATAAACAAAGTGACGCCAACCGCAATGCATACGAGCCCCAGCGCGCGGGCCAGGTAATGGGCCCACATCGATTGATCTTCTTCACGACCGCCCCAATGCCGCCGCCCGATGAGAACGATACTGACGTACAGCATTACGACCGCAATCATCACGAAATAGATGATGCCGCTTAGGCTGATCACGCCACGCTGAAAATCGCTGAACTGCTCGAGCGCACTCCATCGCTTAATCGATTGCGCCAACTGCGGATTCTTCACGATCCAGTCCGCCACGCCAAACATCGCGAGCGGCGCGTTGAACACCATGCCAAGAATAAAACCAACCGTCAGGTTGCTCGTCAGGAACGACGCGACCATGCCCACCGAAAGCATCGCCAGTCCCATGAACCAGTAGCCAACATACGTGCCGATAAACAGCCCTGTATCCGGCGTACCTAGCCCGTAGCTAAACACGAGATAAATCGAAAACATCGAGAACAACAGCGCGACGGTATAAATCGCCACACCCGCAAAGAATTTGCCGAGCACCACGTCCGTGTCGCTCGCCGGCAGCGTGAGCAACAGCTCATCCGTGTGCTGCCGCCGCTCTTCGGCCCACGTGCTCATCGTGATCGCCGGAATGAACACCAGCAAAATAAACGGGATCCACTTATTGAGCTGATCAAGATTCGCAAGATTGTTGCTGAAAAAATCCGGCGGCCAAAACGCGGCGAGCGCGCTCAGCATCACAAACACGCAAATGAACACGTAACCCGTCGGATTCGAAAAATAGCTGACGAAATCGCGGCGGAAAATCGCTTTAACTACTGTCCAGTTCATATCGGCAATCAAAAAAGATTAGAGGTTGGACTTATACGCCAGGAATGCTATCTCACCGAGTAAGTTGAAAGAATCGCTCATCGAGATTCCGTTCGTTCCCAGCTATGTCTTTGGGCGAGCCATCAAATACCAAGCGCCCTTCATTGATGAAGAGCACGCGATTGCACATCGCCTCCACTTCTTGCATGATGTGCGTCGACAACAAAATCGTTTTCGTCTCGCCAATGCGGCGAATCGTTTCCCGCACTTCGCGAATCTGATTCGGATCCAGCCCCGCCGTCGGCTCATCGAGAATCAACACGTCCGGCTCGTGCAACAGCACCTGCGCCATCCCCACACGTTGCCGAAAACCTTTTGAAAGCTTGCCGATCGGCTTGCCAATCACCGTGCCCAATTTGCATAGGTCAACGACGACACCAATACGCTCCTCTAACTGCGCTTTCGACAATCCACGCGCCGTCCCAAAAAAGCGCAACAAACTGCGCGGCGTCATATCCGGATACAACGGCCCGTTCTCGGGCAAGTATCCCAAGTGCTTCGCGCCCTCGAGCCGCTGCGTCGCCATGTTGTAACCAGCGATCCGCGCGGTCCCTGCCGACGGCGCCAGATACCCCGTCAACAACTTCATCGTGGTGCTCTTGCCGGCCCCGTTCGGCCCCAAGAACGCCGCCACCTCGCCGCGATTCACCGTGAACGTCACATCACGGCTCGCGGCAAAGTCGCCATAAAACTTCGATAGATTAATCGCCTCGACCATCGCCACGCGATCGTCGCCGTCCGCTGCGCTCGCGGGCCGAGTCGCCGCCGAGTTGGTTGCCACGGTAGACATAAATTGAATTTGGTTCTGAAAACCGGTTAAGGAATAAGGACGTCACTGAAACCCAGGGCCCAGGCAAAGGTGGTGGGAATTGGCCTGAGGTCGCAGCGGGCTGCACCAATCGGCCGCCCATGGGCAGAATTGCGAATGGGTTCGGCTCGCACCGGACATACCGGCACATCGCCAAGCCGTTTTTCGCTGCGTGAAGCGTACCCGGTTCGGCGGTTTGGTGTCTATACCCGCCTACGCGACCGGGCGACCGCTGGTTCGGCACCTGGGCCACCAAATTTCGCCAGAAAATGAGATTATTTCTGCCGCGTCATCGCCAGATGCCGACGCCAATGCGCATCATCCATCGCCGGGAAGTCCATCCGCAAATGCACACCCCGCGATTCCTCGCGAGCCAGCGCCCCCTCGACCATGAGGCTCGCCACGGTGAGCATATTCTGCAGTTCCCAACCGTGCGGCTGATTCAGTTGCCGGGGCAGCACGTAACTACACCACCGACGAATCGTCCGCGCCGCATCCGCCAACTGCGGCCCTTCACGCCGCACCCCTGCTGCCCGCCACATCAAGCTTTTTAACGAATTGCGAATATCAATCAAATCGAGCGGCTCACTGCGATCGTCAGTCGTCCCATTCTCCAGCGGAATCGCCCGGAACGTATCCCCTTCCACGAGCGCCTCGGCCGAAGCGCCATCGCCCGCATGCGCGCCGTACACCAATCCTTCCAACAAACTGTTCGAAGCCAAACGATTCGCGCCGTGCAGCCCGCTGCTCGTCACTTCACCCGCCGCCCACAACCCCGGCACCGTAGTGCGACCCTGATGATCGACCGTTACACCGCCAATCATATAATGCGCGCCCGGCCGCACCGGAATCGGATCCGTCGCAATATCAATCCCAAACTCCGCACAAGTTCGCGCAATCCCCGGGAACCGCTTGCGCACTCGCTCGGCTTCCAAATGACTCAAGTCAAGAAACACGCTCGGCTGCCGCGTCTTCTCCATCTGCGCGACAATCGCCTGGCTCACCACATCGCGCGGCGCTAGTTCCGCGCGCTCGTCATAGTCCGGCATGAACCGCCGGCCCGTCGAATCAATCAGCCGCGCCCCTTCCCCGCGCATCGCCTCGGTAATAAGACTGCGACTGCCACCCGCGATGTACAACACTGTCGGATGAAACTGCATAAACTCCATGTCGCGCAGTTCCGCCCCTGCGCGATAGGCGAGCGAATGCCCATCCCCCGTCGCCACTTCCGGATTGGTCGTCTCCCGATAAATTTGCCCCGCGCCGCCGGTACAAAGAATTGTCTGCTTCGCCCAAATAAACGTCCGCCCATGCCGAGCGTTCCAAACGAGCGCCCCGCGGCAACGTCCCTCGTGCGTCAGCAAATCAATCGTGAATGTATTTGCCCATACCTGCGCATCATCCTTGTTTCGAACGCGCTGAATGATCGCCCGCATGATCTCATGGCCAGTCGCATCGCCGAGCGCATGCACAATCCGCCGATGACTGTGCCCCCCTTCGCGACCGAGCATCAACTCGCCGTGCTCTTTATCGAAGTTCGTGCCCCATTCAATGAGCTGTCGAATATGCTCAGGCGCCTCGCTCACCACCATCTCGACGACTTCGCGATCGCAAAGATTCGCTCCTGCAATGAGCGTGTCCTCCACATGACTCGCAAAATTGTCGTCCGGGTCGATTACGCTCGCGATGCCACCCTGAGCGTACGCGCTATTCGACTGCTCCATCGTGTCCTTTGTGATCACGAGCAGCGACAGCCGCGGATCGACTTCCATCGCCGCGCGCAGCCCCGCAATTCCACCGCCGATGATCAGCACATCGACAAAGTGATGCGGAATCCGTTTCGGATGAAACGCCACCAGATATCGAGGCACATCTCCCACGCCAACCCCTTAGCCTCGCTCGAACGTCCGCCGGCAAGATGAACTCAAATCAGTTCTTCTCCTCATCGTGCTTCGCCCGCGACACGCCTTGGTTATACGCCCGCAACCGATCCTTATACTCTGCCGGCACCGGCCCGTGATACCCTTCGTGCACGTCGCGCATGGTATCCTTCTGCACCGCATTCTGCTGCAACTCTCCTGGCCGCAAACCTAAACTCCGCAGCGCATCATCCAACTCACGTTTCGCCGCATCGCCCGACTCATTCCCTTGCTCCGCCGCTGCCTTCCGCTGCTGCCAGCGATCGACAAATTTCTTTAGGTCTTCTTCCGACCAACCCAACTCCATGAGCAAATCCTTGTCCACTTTCTTGCGGTTCAACTGATCCGCCAACTTACCAACCACCAAATCCGTCTGCTTCCTCGCATATTCTAAATTCGCCGCGTCTCCCTCAGGCGCCTCGCCCGAAATGCTCTTTTGGGGATTCACCGCCCCGCCCGGCTCCCCACTGCCGCCCGAGCCACTCTGAGTATTTCCACCATCATCCTTGCTGTTCTGCGGCTGATCAGATTTCTGCTTCGACGGATCGTTCGAACGCTCGCCGTCTTTCTTTTGTCCTTGCTGATCGCCCTGTTTGTTATCCGTTTTATTCCCGTCCTGCTTCTGTCCCTGCTTGTCACCCTGCGACTGCTTTATCCCCTCGCCGTTTTGCCCAGCTTGATTTTGTTTTGATTGGCTACCACCGGAACCCTGCTGGTCGCCCTGCTTTCCACCCGGTTTGTCTCCGGCTCCATCGCGCTGCTCGCTCCCTTTTCCTGGCGTCTTGCCATCGGAACTCCCCGTACGCTGATCGGACTTCGCATCCTTCCCGCCGGCGTTCGAAGTGTCCCCCTTGCCATGCTCGCCCGATTGGCCGTTTCCCGTATCGGCCGATTGATTCTGCCCGGTACTGCCAGTCCCATCGTGCGGTGACCCTTACCTTCTGATCCGCCGCCCGCTTTGTCGCCCCCCTGGTCGCCGTGCGAATCACTCTCCTTCTTGCCGCCCGCGCCAGACGGCGGCTCTTGGCCGCTCTTGTTGCCGTCCTTCGATCCAGCCTGTTCCGGCTTATCGGTCGGCTTCATCCCAGGCTGCTCAGAGTTCGGCGAGCCTTGCTTCTTCTCTTCGTTACTGCTGCCGCCCGAACCCTTGGACGTCGACTGCCCGCCATCGGACGACTGCCCTTGCTTCGACTCACCGCCCGACTTCTCCTGCCGCTTCCCATCCTCCGAGCCCTGCTGCGCGCCGCCCTGCTTCTTCTCCCCAGGCTTTGAATTCTCGCCGCCCTGTTGTTGCGAACCCGAGTCCTTCGACCCGCCGCCATCTTTTTTCTGTTGCGAGTCGCCGTTCTGAGCGCCCTCCTTCTCTTCACCCGATTGACCTGTTTGCCCCGACTGTCCCTCCTTCGAATTCTGCTGCTTCTTCTGCTGCCCGCCTCCTTGCTGCTTCTCTCCCTGCTGGCCCTTGTCGGACTGCGACTCACCCTGCTTCGAATTCTCGCCCGGCTTCAGCTCGCCGCTCTTCTCCATCTGCTTCTGGATGCGATTGAACGCTTCCGCATCATCATCCCCCTCCGACGACACCGGCGACTGATTCTCTCCAGACTTCGGATCCGCCTGCTGGCCCTTCTGTGACTGGCCTTGTGAGCCGTCCGGCTTCGATCCGCTTTGCTGAGAACCGTTCTGCGGCTGGCTGTCCTGCTGCTGACCACTCTT
>JABDGM010000068.1 GCA_013286045.1 Planctomycetota bacterium
TCGCTCGAGCCGACGATTTCGCTTTGGACGCCGAGGCGTTCGCGGAGTTGAAGATTTTCGTCGCGGATTTGATTGAGGTTCTCGGCGAGCTCTTGCTGCTTGCTGAGATTTTCGAGCGCGACGGCGACGGTATCGGCGACGGCGAGCGTAAATTCGAGGTCGTCTGGGTCGGTGTTCTTGCCGGCGTCAGTGGAGTAGAGATGAATGACGCCTTGAATTTTGCCGTCGCGGCGAATGGGAGCACAGATCACGCTCGTGGCGAGGATTTCGCCTTTGCTGTCGCGGCTGCCGAGTTGGCTGTCGTCCATGACGTTGCGAGCGAGGACGGCCTGGCCATCGCGCATCACGGTTGTGGAGAGGAATTGCGAGACGCGGTGGTAGCGATGAGGTGAATCGCTGCGCGAGGCGATGACTTCGAGGTTATCGGATTTCGCTTTCGCGTTGGGTCGGCGGGCTTGCAGCAGGACAGCGCCGGCATCGACTTGGGTGCCTTCGAAAAGTCCATCGAGCGCGCAATTGGCGAGGGAGATGACGTCGGTGGCTTTCGCTAATTCGAATGCGAGCCGGCAGAGATTAGCGGCGGCGCGGCCGACTTTAGGCAGCGAGACGTCGACGTCTTCCTCTTCGGGCGGTTCGAGGAAGCGGCTTTGGCCACGGCGGTGCGTGATTGTGGTCGGCTCGTAGGTTTCTAGAACGCTTTCGTTGTCGGTTGGGCCGACGGTCGCTTCGCCGGTCATGTCGCCATCGACGACTTGCGCGGTGCGCAATACGGAATGCGAATCGGGAAACGCTTGCGAGAGATCGTTCACAAATGCGAGATGCGAGTTGCCGATGCGGATGATCTCGCCGGCCTGGAGCTGGTAGTCGTGCTGAATTCTCTGACCATCAACGAGCGTGCCGTTGCGGCTATCAAGGTCGCGGAGGGTCCAATTTCCTTGCGATTGAAATACCTCGGCGTGATTGCGGCTGCAGCGTTCGTCTTTGACGACGATGGCGTTGGTGGGTGCCCGGCCGACGGTTACGGATTCGCCCTCGACCAGACGAAAAACGTCGGTCCATTTCGAGCCTTCGCGAATAACCAGATAGGCGGTCATCGAATACTGTGGGCGAAAAGGGCCAATTGCGAATTCGAGGCGCAATTGGGGTGCGCGGTCGCTTCTCGGCAGGTGTGGGCGAGCCCCTCCCGAATCGGCCGCAACGGTGTGGGCACAGTGCTATTGTACCTACTTACAACTTATTCCCCGCGGGGGTATCTGTTCAAGTCGATTGGAGCAGAACCGCTGTTGAGGGCAGGATTTAGGGCGATTATTGGGAGATTGAGGCTGGGCCTGCGGATGGAGTTGCGACGGCGTAAAGGATCGCGGCGTGATGAGGGCAGTCGGTGGCGGCCGCCCACGGGTGGGCGCTGGGTGCGGGAATTCGTGCGAGAAGGCTGTCGGCGGTCCAAAAGTGTTGAAAGGACACAAGTTAGCGATTAGTGTGAAAGTAGAGAACATCATCAAACGGCTGGTCCACAGTGAGCGGTGGCGTAGTGCGCCATGCCGCGTGGCGGAGGCAATATTTCATGCTTGGCATTTTCAATAACAAACGTTACTCACTCGTGGACGCTTTTAGCGCAATGAGGGCAAGAATTTTTTGGGCAGTCTGCCTGACTGCCGCGCTGCCACTCGTTTCAAGCGCATCTTCTGATCTTCCTCAGCCGGTTGCCTGCGTGAAGACGATCCATCTCAATCTTTCCGATTTAAGGTCCGCCTATCTGGTTCGCGCCGGTGAGGTGCATTACGACGCAACTGCCAACACACCCGAGGGCGCGAAAGCACAACTTCAACGTCACTTCGATACGGTGATCGGTTTACTGCTGGTGACGACCGAGCGAAGCATTGATACCGCGCTTGCGCGTCTGGAGGCGGCCGATGATCATTCGTGGACCGATGCCGAGCGCGCTGAATGGAAAAAGCAGCTTCTATCGTCTCGCTATTTACAACTGCAGCGACTGGGGTTCTATCGCGATCGCGGACAATTTCCCCAGAACGAAGGGCAATCCGCCGAACCGGTGCCGATCTTTGTCGACAAGCACGATACCGCCTGCGCCGTGGGTCAGCTCATGCGTTGGAGTGGCTGGTCGAATCAAGTGGCAGACATCCATGCCGGCAACAATCTTATTTATGTTCCCGATGCTGCGAAGAGCGCTGTTGCGGAATGGGCGCTCACCAGCGGCCTGACATTGGAGGAAGCAGCGCTTATCCAACCCCCCTATGGCGGCGGCTTTGGTCGCAACCCGGGCGTCGGTGGCGTGAGCATCGACGCGAATGGCGTCGTTTCGAACCCGCAGCAAGGGCAGCTCAAGGAGCTGCAAACGACGTGGCAGAAGGGTCTGCAGCCGGTGCCGGAGGACCTGAACAAATGGACCGATTTGCGATTTCTGTCGCTGAAACAACTGGAAGCGGAGCTTGCAAACGCCCGCGCGATGAATAAGCCGATCCCGGATGCCGTTCGATATGTTGCCGGGTTGCAGCGTGTGAAGTATGTGCTGGTTTATCCAGAGCAGCACGACGTCGTGCTCGCCGGGCCAGCCGAAGGCTGGAAGATTGATGCTCGCGGCAGTGTGGTGGGTGCTACGAGCAACCGGCCGGTGCTGACGCTCGACGATCTGATGGTCGCGATGCGAGTGGCGGAGTCGGCGAACACGAGCGGTATTAGTTGCTCGATCGATCCGACGCCGGAAGGATTGCAGCGGATGCGGGAAATTACGGGTCAGCTGTCTGCAAAAAATGGTCCGCAGATGGCGGCGAAGCAGATGGAAGACGCCGTTGGTCAGCAGAAGATCACGGTCACAGGTATCCCGGCGACGAGCCATTTTGCCCGCACGATTGTCGCGGCCGATTTTCGGATGAAGCGATTGGCAATGAACTTCGAACCCGCGCCGGTCGACGGGCTGCCGAGTTTTTTGACTCTGCTAAAAGGGCGGCAGGCGAATTCGATGATGCCGCGTTGGTGGATGGCCCCGAATTACGAACCGCTGCAACGCGATGCTGATGGTCTGGCGTGGGAGATTAAAGGGCAGGGCGTAAAGTGCATGACGGAACAGGAATTCTTGAATAGCTCGGGGCAGAAAGAGCGATCGGCGAAGGTCGAGCCAGCGGCCCAAAAGTGGGCCGACACGTTTACGGACAAGTTCGACGATCTCGCGCGCGAAGATTCGAGCTTCGGACAACTACGGAACGTGATGGACCTGGCGGTGGTGGGCGCGCTGCTTGTGAAGGAGCGCCTGGCCGAGCGATGCGGCTTCGAAGCGCCGAATTTGATGAACGACCAGCCGCTGGAAGAATATCCGGCTCCGCGGAACGTGGCGTCGCAGGCGAGTTTTGTGAAGGCTGGGCACAACTGGGTGATCAGCGTTTCGGGTGGGATTCAGATTTTTCCCTGGCAAGTGGCCGACCGGACCGAAGTCTCGAAAAACCTGGCTCTTACGCGAAGCGACCAGCCGGCATCTAAAAGCTGGTACTGGCAACGGTAGTTCGGACGCTCGAACTCGGGCGGCTTGATTTTCTTCAAACGAGGGTCAATATTGGCCCTCGTACGACGAATCGATTCTGAAAGTCGTCGTGTTTTTCAACGCGCCTCGTTCGTAAGGCGTCTGTTGCTATGGCTACTGTTCCCAATCTGCTGCTCGAGAAAATCGAGTACGTGTATGAGGAAACCTCGTGGGGCCTGTGGCGGCGGTTCGTCTATCCGAGCGGCGCCAGATTCGCGGAATACAAAAGTAAGCGGATGTGGGGCACGCTGCCGCTTGTGCATTACACCTTCGGCCGATGCCCAGAAACGGGCAAGCGAATTACGGCTCGCGGCGTGATTGCCGTCGGGAAGTTCGCTCACGGCATGATTGCGATTGGGCAACTCTCGATGGGGCTCGTCGCGATCGGACAATTAAGCTTCGGCGTGGTGTTCTGCATGGCTCAAGCGGCCTTCGGACCTGTAGCCATCGGGCAAGCCGCGATTGGCCTGATACTTGGCATTGGACAGTTCGCAACAGGGCAAATTGCGATTGGTCAGTTCGCGTACGGCGCCTATGTGCTCGCGCAAGTGGGGTGGGGCGCGAACGTGATCGATTCGCGTGCCGTCGACCCCGTGGCGAAAGATTTCTTCTTAAAGCTGATTGGGAAGTAAGCGAGCTTGAGTTCTGAGGCGGTCAAGTATCGCTGCGATGCCGCGGCTACCAACTATCATTTGGTAATATCGCTCGAATCACTGGAGCTGGAGAATTCGTATCCGACGACTTTGCCGAGATCGGGTGGGGCTGCGATGCGATCTATCTGAAACCGGTAGAAGCCGGGGGTTATGTTGGGTCGGCCGTCAGATCCCTCGCGGCGCGGGCCGAGAGGCCGAAGAAACTGACAACCGCGAGGGCGAGCAATTGGTGAAAAAGAGGGCGGAGCCAAGAGTAATCGCCAATCGTCCACGGAGTGCAAGTTTTCCGCGAGTTTTGGTTCATAAATTAACAGGAAGGATTTTTGGCTATTTGTAACGTGGAAAATGGCGTGAGGAAATCAACGGTGCTAAGTCCTTAGGTCGAAGGGACTTGCCAATTTGTCGGCGGTCCGATATTCTTTAGGACTCGAATTGAAAGATAAAGGCAGGACGATCATGAAAGACGGCATTCACCCCGAATACTACGAAACGCAGGTATCCTGCGGCTGCGGCAACAAGTTCACGACCCGGAGCACCCGCAAGGAGCTGAAGGTCGATATCTGCAACGTGTGCCACCCGTTCTACACGGGCAAATTGAAGTTCGTCGATACGGCAGGCCGGATCGAGAAGTTCAAGAACAAGTTCGCGGCAGCTGGTTATGCCAGCCTGAAGCGCGGCAAGAAGTAGCTGAGGGAAGATGGTTTGAACGGTGCGGGAGCGTCGGCGTCCCGGATCGCTCATCATCGACCGTTTCGCGCCGGCCCCCCTCAGTCTGTGACTTCTCATGCGCGATCTACTTGAACAAAAGCTGGCCCGCTTCGAGCAGCTCGAAAAAGACCTCGTAGACCCCGAGGTGCTTTCGAATTCTGCGCGTATTACGGCCGTCGCAAGAGAGCACGGTTCGTTGGGCAAGTTGGCGAAGAAGTATCGCCGCTTCAAGCAGATAAATGGCCAGGTTGCCGAAGCGCAGCAAATGATCGACGGCGACGACGCCGAAATGCGCGAGCTGGCGGAAGCGGAATTGCCACAATTGCGCGAGGACCGCGAGCTTCTATGGGGCGAGCTGCTCGACATGACGATTGGCGGTGACGAAGCGAACCGCTCGCGCGTCATTATGGAAATTCGGGCCGGCACTGGTGGTGATGAGGCGGCTCTGTTCGCGCGCGATCTGTTTGAGATGTACCGTTACCATGCTGGGACGAAAGGTTGGAAGACGGAGATTCTTGGGCACAGTGCGACGGAATTAGGTGGGTTCAAAGATATTGTGCTGGGGATTGAGGGGGAGGGCGTCTATCGCGAGTTGCAGTACGAAAGCGGCGGACATCGCGTGCAACGGGTTCCCGATACCGAGACGCAGGGACGAATTCATACTTCTGCGGCGACTGTCGCCGTGTTGCCCGAGCCGGAAGAGGTGGAAGTCGACATCAAGCCGGCCGATTATCGGCTGGATACGTTTTGCGCGAGTGGGCCCGGGGGCCAGCACGTGAACAAGACGGAGTCGGCGGTTCGGCTTACGCACTATGAGACCGGTATCGTCGTGCAATGCCAGGACGAGAAGAGCCAGCTGAAGAACAAGAATAAAGCGCTGCGCGAATTGGCGGCTCGCGTCTACGATGCCAAAGTGAAGGCGGAGCAAGCGAAACGGGCGGCGGAGCGAAAAAGTTTGGTCGGATCCGGGGATCGCAGCGAGCGAATTCGCACGTACAATTTTCCGCAGAATCGCATTACGGATCACCGCATTGGTTTTACGGCGCACAACTTGGACCAAGTGATTGCCGGCAATATGCAGCCGATTACAGACGCACTGATGGACTATGACCGGCAGCAGTTGCGCGATCAAATGGGCGGGCTAGACTGATGATCGAAGATAGAAGATGCAAAATAGACGATGTTCAATCGTCATCTCTCTCGACCAACCGTCTTTTATCTTACATCTAAAATCGACTCTTATGGCCAACTCCGAAGAGCCCTGGACGGTTGGCCGATTGCTTTCGTGGACGATCGATTATTTGAGCAAGCACGGCGCGGAAAATGCGCGGCTTGATGCGGAGGTGTTGCTGGCCCATGCTCGAGGATGCCGGCGGATCGATCTCTATACTTCATTTGGCGAATCGGCGAATGAAGAAACGCGGACGGCGTATCGCGAGTTGGTGAGGCGGCGCGCGGGCGGCGAGCCGGTGGCGTATTTGGTGGGTCACCGCGAGTTTTACTCAATGGATTTCGAGGTGAATCCGGACGTCCTTATTCCGCGGCCGGAAACGGAGTTGTTGGTCGTGTCGCTGCTGGACTTCGTGAAGCAGCGTTCGCCCGGCGATGGCGCGATTGAAATTGCGGATGTGGGCACCGGCAGCGGCGTGATCGCGATTTGTGCGGCGAAGTACGTACCGACTGCGCGGGTGACTGCAATCGATATTAGTCCGGCGGCGCTCGCCGTCGCGCGGCGGAACGCCGAGAAGCATAACGTTGCCGACCGGGTCGCGTTCGTTGAGTCGAATCTGTTTTCGGCGGAAGATACCGACCGGCAATACGATTACATCGTGAGCAATCCGCCGTATGTATCGACGGCCGAAATGGCGCAACTTGCGCCGGACGTGCGCGATCACGAACCTGAATTGGCGCTATGCGCTGGCGAAGGTGGAACGGATGTCATCAATCCGCTGATCCAGGAAGCTGCGAAGCGACTGAGGCCCAAGGGCGCGTTGCTGATCGAAATTAGCCCGATGATTGTGGCGGCGGTCGAAGCGCTGGTTGCCGCCGAGCCGGCGCTAGAGCTTGGGCCAACGATTAAAGACCTCGCGGGGCATGCGCGGGTTGTGCAGGCTAAAAGTCGCAAAGAAGATTAGTCCTTTTTAGCCCCGCGATAGAACTGCTGATTCATTGGGTTGCGCTTGGATGTAAGCGGGCCGTTGGCGGACTCGGCTTCGAAGGCGCAGACTATCATTTGTAGCTTGGCGTCGAGGTCGTCGGCGTGGTGGACGATCATCGCTTCAATGATCATTGGCGGTTTGGGGGAGCCCCACTCGGGCAATCGCTGATGGGCGACAATGATGTGTTCGAGGCGGAGTAGCAAGTCGGGATCGATTTTTCGGCCGGCGGCGACTTCGCGGACGATGTCGCGGCCTTGGAGCACGTGGCCAATCAACATGCCGGAGACAGAATACTCGGTTCCGCCGGGGTTGGTTTCCAGCTCTCTGAGCTTGCCGATGTCGTGCAGCGTCGCGCCGGCGATGACCAAATCGATGCTCAGCGGCGGATCGAGATTGCAGTACAGCTCAGCGTACTTTTCAGCGAGGAACGCACTATTGCGGGCAACGTTAAGCGTGTGCTCGAGGAAGCCGCTCACGAAGGCGTGGTGATTGCGTTTGGCGGCCGGCCAGACGAGCAATTGCTCGCGATGTTGTTCGAGGATATCGGCGACCAATTTTCGCAGCGGTTTGTTGGCGATCTTCGATTCGACGAGGTTGATCAGCTCGGCGAACATTTCGACCGGGTCGAATCGCGAGGCCGGCTGGCACATCATTGGGTGGAAGCCGTCTTTTTTGTCGCCATCTTCGACGAGGCGGATTTTTTTGATCTCGAGCTGTGCGCCGTATGTGGTTTGACGCAATACGGCCCGCATTTTATAGAAGCTGCCAGGTGCCCATTCGGCACGGCAAGATTCGGCAAGTGGCGAATCGCACCAGATGGGGAAGCCGACTTCGCGGCGAGCGTCGCGAAAGGTGACGCGGTGATAGGGCTTGCCATCGCGAGTTTTCAGCTCTTGTTTTTCGGTGAGCAGGGCGAAGAAGTCGGCTTCCTGACCTTCCGAAAGCTCACAAAGCGCCAGAATTGGTGCGCCTATTGGTAGGGATTTTTGAGTCATACGGCCCCTCGAATGCATTCGTATTAGCTAGGCGCATTTTAGTAGGAGGGGCGCCCGGTTCGCTAGAAGCAGGAACGAAACTGCTGCCAGATTCGCCAGAAGTCAACGTAGGCCTCTCGCTCCGCGGGACGCCTACACTGGCGTGCGTTCCGCGGCGAGTTCGTCGATCATCGATTGGAGCTGGCGGCGGACTTCGGCCATGATCGGGTCGCCCAAGTCGCTGCGCTCGCGTTGCGGACCGACAGGAATTGCCTCGCCTACCTGAATTACGGCATGCAGCGGTCGGTGAACCGCGTAAGTATCGGTAAAGTCTTCCTGCAGCCGCTCGACCGTTTCAACGACGCGTTCGGGTAGGTTTTTCTCGCGAAGGATGTAGTCGCGGGGATAGTGCGAAATCTGTTGCACGTAGTACGCGGCGGCCAAGTCGCGCCAGCAGCGATCTCGCTCCGCGGGCGGGAGTTTGCCCTCGACCAACTCGGGCAAGATGGCGGTCCGAAGACGCTTCACGCGGGCCGTCACGTTGCCGGAAGTGTCGGCGATGTGCCACTGGGCTTCGAGCCGCGAGAGGACCTCTTCTACCAGCTTTTCCGCACGTTCGTAAATGTTGCCATTGCCCGGAGCGCCCAAAAACTCGATTTCCTTGAGCGACAGAAACGCGCGGCCGAGATTCGTGATGCGTTCCACCATGGCGAGGTGCCGCTGCGGTTGCCAGGAGAGTCTTTTTTCGAGCGCTTCGAGGTCGGGAGTGACTGCGTCTGGCAGGTCGCCGTTGAACGCGTAGCGAGTGGCGATCGGATGGATCACGATACCGCCCGGTTTATTTTCCTTTTTCAATCGTTTCGCGACTTGCCGCGCGATGAAGGAAGGGCCTTCCATCATTTCTTCGACGAGGTCGTTGTGTCGGGTCATCACGCCTTCGGGAAAAACGATGAGGGGGCGACGACGCGAGACCAAGATGTCGATTGCGGTTTCGATTGCCTGTCGATCGTTGCCCTCTCGGAGAATGCTGAAGGCGCCCATGCGGCGGGTCATGAAGGTTTGGAAGGCACTTTGTTTGAAGACGTGCCAACTGGCCATCGCGAAGAGGTGGCAGCCGGCCTCCATGCCCAGGACGCCGAGGACCATGGGGTCGGCGAGGTGGCTGTGGTTGGGCGCGAGTAGAATGCTGTGGCCGGCGGACAGCGACGCTTTCAGTCGCTCGACGTGACGGCATTCTACCGATTCGACGCCGTACATTTTTCGAAGATTCGGCCGCAGAATGAAGCGCAGTAGCGTGGGCCACCACTCGGAATAAACCGGTGGGACGAATTTGTACGGTTCGTCGATGACGACGCGTTGCATGCTTCTTAGTTCGCTAGGGGCGGCCGCGCGGTTTCGCGGTGCGCCGGCGATAGGCTTTGCGCAATCGGCACAGTCGCCAATTGAGGCGATAGCATACCCAATGCAAGCCGATCATGGCCAGCCTAGAGCCACGGGCGGGAGCTTGGCGGTCGATATGTTGGTTAGTGCGAAGTCAAATGCTCGCTGGACCGACGTCTTATGGCACAGAATCGCAAAGAGATTAGGCCGCGGCGATTGGCGGCCGCCGAGGACGCGGCCCGTTGGCGCGAAGCGTTCGTGCGGTACTTGCGGAGCGAATGCCACCTGGCGGAGAACAGCGTTGCGGCTTACGAGCGCGATCTTGGCCATTTTTTCGATTGGTTGCGAGGCCGGCGGATCGCCGGGATGACGGTATCCGAGCTGGCGGACTATCCGGCGTGGCTGACGGCACGCGAAATGGCGCCGGCGTCCATCAGCCGACATGTTGTTTCGCTCAAGGTGTTTTTCCGCTATTTGCAGCTGGAGAATGTTCTCACGGACAACCAAGCGGAGCTGCTCGGCACCCAAAAGTTGTGGCAGCGGGTGCCGACGGTGCTCTCGCATAGCGAGATTGATACGCTGCTTGCGGCGCCGCGTCCGCCGCGGCCTTGGTGGCGTCGCGATCGAGCGATGCTCGAGTTGCTGTACGCCACGGGGTGCCGGGTGTCGGAGCTATCGATCATGCGGCCGCGGGATGTGCATTTGGCCGAGCGGTTTTGTTTGTGTCACGGTAAGGGTGACAAACAGCGGATGGTGCCGTTAGGCGCTAAGGCGGTGGCGGCGGTCGAGGAGTATCTCGCGCATGAGCGGCCGAAGCTCGTGGAGCGCGGAGGCGCGAACTCGCAGTTCTTGCTGCTCTCGTCGCGCGGCGGGCGTCTTCGCCGGGAACGGATTTGGGAATTGATAAAGGTTTATGCGAAGCTTTCCGGTTGCTCAATGGAGCTGAGTCCGCACTCGATGCGGCATAGTTTCGCCACGCACCTGCTCGCCGGCGGAGCGGATTTGCGGCAAGTGCAGGAAATGCTTGGGCATGCGAGCATTGCGACGACGCAGATTTATACGCATGTCGATCACTCGCGGCTGAAGAAGGTGCACGACGCGTTTCATCCGCGGGCATAGTGCGCGTTGCCAGATAGGTCGCGCTACTTCAACTGCTTCGCCCAGCGGCTGGCGGCGTATTTTTGTTGAAGCGTGTCCCGCGCTTCGCGGGCGCGATCGTCCTGGCCGATGGTTTTCCAGAGCGACACTAAGTGGTAAAGCGCTTCAGCGTGGGCGTCGGGCACGTTGCCGTACAGCACGTCGACGTGCAGGTAGGCGAAGAGAGCATCCTTCGTTTTGTTGGCCTTTTCATAGCAACTGCCGAGGGCGTTGTATGCGCGAGCGTTGAGTTCTTTTTGCTGCGGGTCAGCCTCTAGAATGATCTTTTCGATGATCGCCGTGGCGTCGTCGCCCTTGCCGGTTTCGGCGAGGCTGGTGGCTTTGCCGAGCGAAGCGGCCAGCTTTTGCGGTTGAGCGTCCGCGCCGTCGTCGGGCAATGCTAGCGCTGAGTCGAACTGCTGAATAGCTTCGGCATGCTTATTTTGCGCTTGGAGCGAGCGGCCGATCGCGACGGCGGCACGCATTTTGTAATCGGGCCACGGCGCTTTCGCGAGCTCGGCGTATTGCTTCCCGGCGATTTCGTATCGACCGCTGATTGTGAGCAGATCCCCCATCAACTCGGAGGCTTCGAGATAGTGGAAGCTGCTCGGATAGCTCTTGGCGAAGGCATTTAGTTTTTTTCCAGCGGCGTCTATTTCACCTTCACCGGTTTCCGCCAGCTTGGCGGCGACATACGCCTGGTAGAACTCAAAGTCTTGCTTGATGAAATCGCGGTTGAGTTTGCTCGCGTCGACTTTGTCCAGCAGTTGTTGGGATTTCGCGAAGGCGCCGCTGAGCGCATTCAGGCGGGCTTGAGCGAGCTCGGAAGGTTCTCCCTCGAAGGCGATCGATTTGATTGTGTTGACGGGCACTGCGTGACTATTCGACTGGCCTTTGTTGAGCGTGATCTCGGTCGGCGTCATATCCGAGACCTCACCGGTTTCGCCGCCATGGGCGAGGCGAATTTTGTCAGCGTTGGCTGCGGTAGCTGACTTCGCAGCACTAACGCCAACCACTGCCATTGCGGCTAAGAGAGCAAGAGCTTTGAATCGCATCTCGGTAACAACCTCATCGTGAATTCGAACGCAACTAACTCTTTTTGTCGGCAGGTGCGTTCTGCTCTTCGTGTTCGATGTCTTTTAGCAATTGATCGAATTGCGGTTTCCATTTGTCGCCGCCCAGGTCGGGGTAGAGCTGGGCGACGGATTGGATTGTTTGCTTGGCTTTCGTCAGATCTTGCTGGCGTGCGTTGCCGGTTTGCTTCATTGCCGCGAAGTAGCGGCAACGGGAAATGTTTAGGCGAGCTTCGTAGAAGGCATCTTTAAACTTGTCATCTTGCTTGGCGGCTTGGGAAGCGACTTGTGAGATTTTCAGCCAACCCCAGATGCGATTCTGGCCGTTAGATTTCACGACGTACCCGCCGTGGATCGCGTTTTCGAAGTACTTAGCGTCGTCGTGCTGGCCGCGGTCCTGGTAGGCGAGGGCGGCCGCGCGTTGGACTGCGAGCGACGTCTCTTTCTCTTTCAAAATGTCATAGAACGTGTCGAGTGACTTGTCGTATTCACCGAGCGCTCGATAGCACTCGGCCAATTGCATTTTGATTGCGAGAGCGGCGGTGTCGCTCGGCGCCAACTGTGGATTCTTTGAGACGTCGGTGAGCAGTTGCTGGTAGGCATCGCGAGCTTTTGTGACGTAGTCGCGGCCGGCTTTGCTCAGGGCTTCGGCAGTTGGGGCGGCGGCGCCGGCGGGGTGCGACGTGCCAAGCTGTTCGCTGCCCATGCTGTAATAGGTTTGGGCGAGCCACACTCGGGTAGGCCAGCTGGGTTCGCCTTCTTGGTCGCGGATCTTGTCTAGAAACTTCGCGAACGCAGCGGCGACGCGATTAGCTTCGTAGGGCTTTCCTGCCGCACGCAGGTCCTCCATTTGCTTTTGCAGCGCGGTGCCGATGCCGATGTAGACGCGCGTGAGCTGTTCCGCCGCCTTTTCTTTGTCGACATTCGCCCGAACTACTTTTTCGAGAGACTGCGTGACGTTCATCGCGTGCTTTTCTTGCGGCGGCGATACGGAAACGTATGCGCGGAGAGCGGCTTTGTAGGCTTCGATTTCATAGGCGGGCTTGGTTGCGGTCGGGTCTTCCTTTTCGATGAGCGTCAATGGCCCGTTCTTTTCGTCTTCGAGTAGGGCGATCGCCGTGGCGTAGTCGCCGTCGCTCAAGGCGGCTTGAGCAAGGTAAAGCGCGGCGGTGGCGGCGGCCTCGCTGAGCGGGGATTCTTGTTTGGCGGCGTCGAAGCCGCTCTTCAGATATTTGACGGCGGTGGCTTTGAGTTGCGTGAGCTGCTCGTTCTCGGGCTGATCGGATTGGCTGGTCTGCGATACATCGAGATAGCGCGCCCACAGGGCGTTGCCGAGCATAAGCTCCAGCCTAGGTCGGGCTGGGCCGGAGACTTGCTTTAGGAGTTTTTCTGCGTCGTCTGGTTTATTGGCGTGGATGGCGAAAGTGACGAGGACGCCGAAGGCGGCATCGGCGCTTTCGGTTCCCGGCCAGCGACGGGTGATGAATTCGGCGATTTGAGCCATTCGCTGCGCTTCGAAATCGCCATCGTCCTGTTTTGTGCGTCTTGAGACTGCTTCGTTGTACAGGCGCTCATAGGAAGCCATTGCGATTTTGGCCGCCGAGCTTGCTGAAGGGAGGTCGGGATAGCGGCGAGCGAGAAAATCGCCGAGCACGGCAGCGCGGTAATAATCTTCGGCTTCCCAATCGAGCCAGCAAAGGAAATAGCGGATTTCGTTTACAACTTTGGGATCGGTGTCCGGTCCAACGAGCGACGCAGCAACTTCAAAGTAATGGCGGGCGTCGCCCTTGCCGTGCTCGACTTGGGATTTCAGCTCGGGCACGGCCTCTGGATTGTTGCGCTCGGCGCTCGAGATCGCCAGTTTGGCGGAGTTGTACGAGGTGAGCGCTTCTTTGCCCGCATCGTAAGCGGCTTGAAAAGTTCGCGGGTCCGGTTTATCCGGTTTGGGTCGCTCAGCGTGCTCGGTGGGTTCGGCCGCAGTCGTAGCCGCTGCTGCGGTTGATTCGGCGGCGTTCGCTGCTGTGCGGGCTGCGGTCTGAAATTCACCTGGTAGTTTTGCGACGATGCGATACGAATCGCGCGCTTCGGCTTGAAGTCTGCGCTGCTCTGCTGAGCCGGCCGTCGACTTATCCGCTTTTTTGGAGAGCGCTTCGGCGAGTTGGAAGCGGACGCCGATCCACTCGGGTTGCCTCTCCTCATCTTTGTGGACGTCTTTGAGAAGCGCGTTGCAAGCGGCGATGGCGGGATCGAATTTGTCTTGGGCGATCAGCACCGCAGCCTTTTGTTGCATGGCCGCCGCGGCAAGCTTGCGGAACGGCCCGAGCAGGTTGTCCTTGCCGATGAGTTCGTCGTAGCAGCCGAGGGCGAGCGCGTAATTGCCGACGGCCTGATAACAACGGCCCTCGTACAATCGAGCGTACAGGCCGACGAGCAGCGTCCGGCCGAACTCGTCGTAAACGGCGGAAAGCTCCTCGGCGGCGGTTGCGTGCAGCTTGCGAAACTCGTCGGCCTCGGGCGGAAATGTTTCGGCGGATTCGAATTGGGTTTGCGCACCCAAGAATTTCAGCTGGGCGACACGGCTGCGCAGGTCCTGGCGTTTGCTGCCCGAGTCCTCGCGAGCTTCGGCGCTCGTCGTTGGGGGAAGCTTATCAAGCTCCGTGCTGAACGCGCTTTCCGCGCGAGCGAATGTTTCGTGCGCTTCGGCAAATCGAAGGCGCGCTTGGCGGCTCAAGTCTCTGCGTTGCGCGTCGTATATTTTTTCTTTCGGAAGCTGTGCGGCTTGCGCGGCCAACTCCTGGCCGCGTGTCATCTGAACCATCGCCAATTGCAACTGGGCTTCGGCGCCTTGAACGCTGTTGGGGTTCGTCTCGGCAAATTGTTCGAGCTCCTGTCGGGCCGCATCCAACAGTTTGTTGCGTTCGACGGGATCGGTTGAACGTTTCGCTTGGTCGAGCAGGGCAACGCCGCGTAGATATGGCACACGCTTTTTCGTGGCATCGTCTGCCAGCGGGCTGGTTTTCAGTTTATCGAGGTAATCGATCGCGAGCTCATCCAGGCCGCGCTCTTGCAGGCCTTTGACGAAATCTTCGGCCGGCTCAACCGCGGCTGCCGGCGGCGGGCCGAGCAGGGCGACCGCAAAGACGAGTGGAAAGCATAAATGCGCGAAGCGCCAGCACGCGTGAACGTGTCGTGTGAATTGGTTGCTGGCGACAACGAAATTCATGCTGAAATGGCCGCTGTTCCCGGCTTTCGACGACTTCAATATTCGCCGAAAAAGAAGCGAAGAGTGCGCAACAATTGCGCTACTTTCAATTCTAACGGAACAGCGCCTCGATGCCAGCATCGTGGCCGCTCACGTGTCGCTTGAAACGCCGCGGTGGCGGCGATTTAGCAGGCACAGCGCTACGACAGAGACAAACGGCCCGCTGGACTCCTAACAACCGAGATAATCCATCTGACCGGCTGTTTCATCGGGCATGGTAAACGCCATTCTTTTGAGGCGGTTCAGCATGCCATCCGGCAGCGGTACGCTGCGGAGCGCCGCATCGACGGCGGTGTCGAGCGATTGCACGAACGGAAGTAATTGGTCTGAGGCGCCAGACGATTCGGCTGGAATCGAATAGGCGTCGCCGAGTGAGTTCGGCTTCGAGTGTGAATACGACATGATCGCAAACCTTGAACAGTCGGTCCTGGTGCCGCCCACCTGGCGACCACGGACTCGAAGGCGAGGCACGCGCGGTTCTTGCTGCGTGTGTTATCGGTTTCTAAGCGTGGCTTACTTCAAGCAAGTGCTTTCGTAACCGTTGGCGGGCCCGGCTTACGCGCGACAGAACAGTGCCGAGCGGTACACCGAGTGCGTTGGCCGTTTCTTGGTGCGTTAGTTCACCCACGACAACCAACAGGAGGGACTCGCGCAATTCCGGGGGAAGTTGAGAGAGAGCCTGTTGCATTTCGTCTGTGAACTCGTTCGCGGTGGGGTCCGCTGCCGTCACCGGCACCTCCAAAGGACCATCACCAACGAGCACCGTTCGCCGGCCAGCACGACGCCAACGATCGATTACTCTACGCCGCAGGATAGCAGCCAGCCACGCTCGTTGGCCGCGCCCGCTCGTAAAGTTTTCGCGACTCTTCCACGCACTGCGCAATGTCTCCTGCACGACATCCTCCGCATCGTGGGGATCGCCGACCAGCCGATAGGCGATCCGGTACAATGCCGGAGCATGTTCGTGGATCAAGACGACAAAGTCTGTCCGCGAAAGTGCCACCTGTTGCCTCTCTCCGTTAGCCAATTCCGCTGATAGCCGGTGGCATTGGCCGTGGTCGATTGTACCACGTCCCGACTATCGCTATATCATTCGAGGGGCTATTTCGGAGTTATTCCCAAGGGCGGGAAGATTTCTGAAGAATTCTTACGGACAGTCGCTCGATGCTAGTACGGCATTCATTTTGTCGTCCCAAGTTCAGGCGGCATCGAGAATTAGGGCAGGGCGGGGTAGAGAATTACCGCGACAATCCGACTTGTAGGACGGGAGACGCGAGAATTCGAGCAATTTGGAAGGATTGTATTCGTCGTGTCCGTCGTGCCGTCGTGGTTAAAACTGGGCGAAATCGAACTACAATGAAGGACTTCATTCCATCCGCTGCCGCCTGCGTTCCGATTGATTTTGCATGATAGAGCCATCGTCCGAGCCTAAGCAGCGGTCTTATTCTAACAAGCCGCTTCATTATTATCCGTGGTGGGCGCTGCGGTTTTGGCACGGGATGGACGTTTTTACGCTCACGAAGCTGCTCGCGCGCAATCGGTTTGCGGTCTCGCCGGGGCGGTGGCCGATGGTGGTGTCGGTCGCGGCCGCGAGTCTTCTCAATACATTTTGCGGCGTATTCGAGTGGTTCTTGTTCAGCGCTCAGGTGCGTGAGGTGAAGCTAAAGGAGCCGCCGCTGTTTGTGCTGGGGCACTGGCGGAGCGGTACCACGCTGCTGCACGAGCTGCTCATGCTGGATGAGCGGCACAATTGCCCCACCACGTACCAGTGTTTGGCGCCGCACGATTTCTTATGGACTTCGTGGTTCATTCCGAGAATCGCGAGCGCGCTGATGCCCGCGAAGCGCCCGATGGACGACATGGCGGCCGGCTTCGATCGGCCGCAGGAGGACGAATTCGCGCTCGTAAATTTGGGCGTGCCATCGCCGTATTTGGTGTGGGCATTTCCGAATCACGGGCCGGTGGCCGATGAGTACTTGGATCTCCGATCGTTGTCGCCGGCGGAGCGTGAAGCGTGGAAGCGGAAATGGAAGGAGTTCGTGCAACGGGTGGCGCTCTCGAATAATCGCCGGTTGGTGCTGAAATCACCGACGCACACGGCGCGGGTGCGAACCATTTTGGAAGTCTTCCCCGATGCCCGGTTCATTCACATTGTGCGTGATCCGCTGGTGATTTACCCGTCGACGGTGCGATTGTGGAAATCGCTAAGCGAAGTCGAAGGTTTTCAAGTGCCGCACGATGACGGCGGCTGGATAGAAAACAGCGTGCTCAACAATTTCGTGCGAATGTACGAATGCTTCGAGCAGGATCGCGAGCTGATTCCGCCGGGGCGGTTGGTGGATATTCGGTACGAAGACCTCGTAAAAAACCCTGTAGACAAGATGCGGCAGGTTTATCAATCGCTGAATTTAGGCGACTTCGGGGTGGTGGAGCCGGCGATTCTGCAACACATGATGAAGACCCGCGACTACAAAACCAACAAGTACAAGCTGCCGCCGGACGTGGCCGATCGGGTCCGAGGGCGCTGGGCGCCGTACTTTCAGCGGTACGGATATGACGGGCAAGATGTAGCCACCGCGACGGCGTGATTGCTCTTTTCTAGCGCTGATTCCATAATGGCGGCATGGGGGTAGCCTTTTCTTATCATCGCGGTGGCGATTCTCACGACGATGCGCCGGAGTTGCGCCGCGCTGTGTCGTTGCTTGAAACGATTATCGTATTGTTCATCATCTCGCTGATGATGGCGCTTTTGTTTCCAGCTGTGATGGCCGCTCGCCACCGCGCGCTCGCCGTTCAGTGCCAAAACAACTTGCGGCAGTTGAGTGTCGCACTTAGTAATTCGATTACGAGCTCAAAGCAATTCCCCCCGCCAAACCGATGGACGGTCGACTTGCTGAAGTGGATGGAGGAGCAGCCGCTGGCCGACGCCATGGCTCACGGCATTCCGAAGGATGCGGTATTCGGTCGACCGAAACCTATGCAGTGTCCTAATCAGACTGATGAGCACAGCACGGTTACCAATGTGGAAACATGCGACTACGTCTTGGTAGTCGACCGCGTGGTTCCGTATAACCGGCCGGAGCGAGTGGGCTGGGTGATCGTGGATCGGCCACAGATCGCAGACAAAGACTCTCACGATCCTTGGTATATCGGTCCCGAGATTACACCGGACCAAGAGCTGCTAATGTTCGCCAACCGCCAAGGCCCACACCAGAGCGGGATCTACTATGATTCTAACGGTCAAACGCATCCAGACAAATGAGCTGGTTAGAATATTGAAGTTCGACACCCTTCAACTTGCTCGATGAATTAGCAGCGCTTCGAGTTCTTTTTGCGTGCCGCGAAAAACGTCTTTATCGCAATCGTGATGTTTGCCGCTGCCGGGGACGCCATCCACGCTGCCCGTGGCAGACCATTGCCAAAAGAGCCAAGGCTTCCAGCCGGGAGTGTCATCTTGCGTGGGCGGTGATTCGGTGCCAGATTTCTTCCAATAAGCGAGCCAGAGTTCGTGAGAATCGGCGATTTCGGGCGTATAGCGTGTCTTTGCCCCCGACTTGCTCGTGTAAATAATTGGCCGGGCGCCCAACCCTTTTTGCATCTCGTCAGAAAACACCTGCATCCAATTGGAGATGAACTCTCGTTCCAGTTTCGCGTCGCCGAATTTGGGAAGGCCTTCGACGTCTGCGACGGGTGGCAGGTAGTTGCCCGATTGATAGTAAGGCATGATCACTTTAAGAAACGCTTTTGCCTCGGCGACGGCGTCATCGTATCGATCCGAGCCTGGCGCGAACGGGCTTCCGTCGTAGTTCTCGAATTTCTTGCCGTCTTTATCGTTGTCGATTCGGCAGAAGTGATACGGGCCGATCAACACCTCGGCCGCGCTGGCGCCTTTCATGTTGGCTTCGAATCGCTTGTCGACGAAGTTAGTGCCTTCAGTTGTTTTGACGAATGCGAACTCGATTCCGTTCTTCTTCACCGTCTTCCAGTCGACTTCGCCGTCGCCGTGGTAGACGTCGATGCCTTGGATGAAGTCGATCGCGTATCCGAAGCTTGGTGCTACAAGAACTATCGCAGTAGCCGCGACGATGATTAAAACTTGCCCGGATGCACAGCCGAGAGTGGTCTTACGGGACATACGCATAAACAGGTTGTGTAGGTAGGTTTTGGTTTTCAAAAAAGCATTATGGCAGCGCGGTCGAAAGCGTGCGAGCGAATACCGTACGCCAGCAATTTAAGCCGCGGTGTGATTGCTCTTTTTATTGGGGGTTTCCATAATGACGCCATGGGGGTCACTTTTTCTTACGATCGCGTTCGCGGTTCGCAGGATGATGCGCTTAAGATTCGCCGGGCTGTGTCGTTACTTGAAACGATCATTGTGTTGTTCATCATTGGGCTCATGATGGCACTATTGTTTCCCGCGATGCAGGCCGCGCGCCATCGTGCGTTGGCCTTTCAATGCGAAAACAATTTGAATCAACTTAGCCTTGCCCTCAGCCAATCGATCGCCACTACGAAGCGATTTCCGCAGCCGAACCGATGGACAGTCGACTTGCTGAGGTGGATGGAGGAAGTCCCCTTGGCCGACTCGATTCCCCCCGTTATTCCCAAAGGCGCAGTCTTCAGCCGCCCAAAACCGATGCAATGCCCAAATCAATATGACGAGCACAGTACGGTTCCAAACGTCGAGACCTGCGACTACGTGCTGATGGTTGATCGACCGATCACGTACGAATCGCAAAATCGAGTGGGCTGGAGAATCGTCGATCGGCCCGTGATTGAAGCGAAAGACGCTCACGATCCATGGTACATAGGGCCGGAGATTACCTCTGCGCAGGAGCAAGTGATGTTTACTTCGCGCCAAGGTCCGCATCAGAGCGGCCTTTACTACGACTCATTGGGCCAAACGCATCCCGACAAATAACCGGGTCGCTACGCGGCTCGCGGCGGCATCTGGAGCTTCTTGCCCTGCAGTTGATAGACGTACGCCAGTACCTCGGCGACGGCTGCGTATGACTCTGTCGGCACCGGCTTTCCTATATCAACTTCTTTGTAGAGCAATTGTGCTAACGGCTTACGTTCGACAACGGGGATATTGTTTTCCAACGCCAATCGACGGATGCGCTGAGCCAGAACGCCGGCGCCCTTCGCAACGACGACCGGCGCTGCCATTTCTTGCGGGTCGTATTGAATGGCGATCGACAGCTCGGTCGGGTTCGTCACGATCACGTCGGCCTTGGGCACGCTGGTTGACATGCGGTGCATGACCATTTGACGCTGAATGGCGCGGCGGCGAGCGATGAGCTGCGGATCGCCTTGCACGTTTTTCATTTCCTCGCGAATTTCCTGGTGGGTCATCCGCAAGTCTTGCTCGTGCTTCCAGCGTTGCACGCCGTACTCGAGGATTGCAAGCAGCAGCAGCACGAAGCCGATCCATAAAACAATGTTCAGCGAAAGGCTCACTAAAAACTTGGCAAACTGTGGCGTGTCGAGTCCGGTGGATCGCAAAACGGCGTCCCAACGCATCCACAGGATGCTCACGGCGACGACGCTCACCAGCAGCACTTTCACGAGACCGAAGCCAAGCCGGGCGGTGCCGGAAAGTGAGAAAATTCGCTTCAAACCCGATGCGGGGCTGATGCGGCTGAGGTCGGGGGCGAGGCGGTCCGGAATCCACAAGATGCCGATTTGCAGCACGCTGCTCAGTATGCCGCCGAGCATCATCAGGCCGAGAATGGGCAATAGCACCGCCCCGAGTGTGATTCCGACGTGTATTGCGTCGCGGACGATGTTTTCTTGAGCGGCTTTTACGTCTGAGACGTCGGCCAGTTGGTGCCGCA
>JABDGM010000069.1 GCA_013286045.1 Planctomycetota bacterium
CAGCAAGTTGACGCGTGACACTATCCAACAAACGACCCCTTTTCTAACACATATATTTAGTGCCAAGAAGTCATCCGTTTTCCGAGACTGCGGGTGCCTGGCTGTTCAGTGCCCCGGGCTGCCCCATCAACCGAACTATTTTCCGGAACGATATTCGCAATTCAGCGACCGAGGCAACGAAGATTTTTTTCCACCTGATGGGATGTTATACTGGTGGTGCTCGTCTTAGCTCGGGGAGCATTAGTTGGGTTCGTTCTTTACCACGACAAGCCCACCGTCAACGGGGCGTGGTCCAAGGTGGGATACATCGGTGCTCGCCGGCAAAGAAGTGTTTGGCGGCATCTTTCACTCCAGAAATCCTGGCAATGGTGAAGAAATACCGCGGTTCAAATTGGCTTGGTGGCATGATCGATCGGCAACGGTGCGCCTGCGCGATGTTGGTGTTTGAGTTGCTTGCATCGAGCGCGATGGGTGAAGGGTTCGATCTTCGCGTGATTGCCGCGACGGGCGATCCGGCGCCGCTGGCTGGCGCGAACGCAAAATATCTGTATCTCAGGTCGACGGCCGCCGACGCCGCGGGGGATGTCGCATTCGTGGGCGGGATCGATGCGCCGGGAGTGACCGATTCCAATCGCGACATGCTCTTGGTCGCGAATAGCGATGGCACGAGCCACGTGGTTGCGCGGCAAGGCGCGAGTCCCTTGGGCGCGCCAGCCAATACCACGTTCGGGAATTTTAACCGTGAACTGCTGATGAACGATTCTGGCAATTTAGCGTTCGCTAACCAGATGATTTCGCCTGGGGGAGGCGGCAACGCATACCAGACGATTTGGTCGGACGTCGGCGGGCTGCATCTGGCCGATTCGGCGGTAAAGACCGCGAGTAGTTTTGACAGTGGCGACTTCACGTTTTTGGGCATCGTCCAGTTTGATTCGGTCGGCCGTATCTTGTACAGGAAGGACAGTCAGAGTAGCAGCGGCCAGGTAATTAATGACGGACCGCATAGTTTTTGGATTTCCCCAGGCAAGGGTGTGGCACACGCCGTCGTGACGACCGGTGATATGATTACTCTCGGCAATGGTACGCAGCCGCCAATCACGTTCAGCTTCTTCAGTTATCAGGCGTCGCTAAAAAGTGGTGGACAAGTCGTGTTTGGAGCGCAAATGACCGGGAGCGGCATCAACACGCTGAACGACGACACAATCTGGGCCGACGACAACGGTTACAAGCAGATTTTGATGCGCGACGGGCAATCAGCGCCTGGTCTGCCTAATGGCACGATTATGACTCACATCGAATTCCCGTATGCGGATGCCGCGGGACATTTGGCATTTTCGTCGCCGCTATCTGGCCCGGACGTCAACTTAACAAACTCAGAGGCGGTTTTCAGTACGACTGGTGGCGCACTGCATCTCGTGGCTCGCGACGGCCAGACGGTGCCCGGCATTGGATTTAGCGCAAAATTCGGCTCTGTGACGAACGTATTTGGGGTGGCAGGGGATGCGACGCTGTTTCGGAGTGAGTGGGACGATCTGAGTGGACACGCGAATGAAGGGTATTTTGCGGAGCGGGGGAATAAGCTGTCGGCAGTCGTGTATGAGAATCAGCCGGCACCAGGAATGGATGCCGGCTACACCATGGGGTTGATGGCTTGCTCAATCCAATTCCGAACACGGACGATATGTAGTTCAATGGGACGTGAAATCTGGCAATAGTGGCGTGGTGGGCGATGGAGTTTGGGTCGAAGATCAGAATTATCGTCTACAGCCGCTGTTGCATGTGGGATCGGAGGTCTTGATTGGCAGTGGGCTTAAAGAGGTGCACTACGTTGAGGCGGCGCCGCCCACAAGCAATGGGCAAGTATCGCTGACCGTGACGTTCCAGGACGGCAGCGAAGCGATATTGCTTTGGAACGGCGTGCTACAGACGGCCGCGCCGGCAGGAGATTACAACGGCGATGGTATCGTGGACGCGGCGGACTACACAGTGTGGCGCGATTCGTTGGGTACAAGCGGCTCGAGTCTGGCGGCTGACGGGAACAACAACGGCAAGATCGATTCCGGCGACTACGATGTGTGGAGAACGAATTTCGGCCGCACGAAGGGCGCGGGTGGCGGCGCGAATGCCGCTGTGCCCGAACCAGCGACTCTGTGGATGCTCCTCGCCGGAATCCTGACGATCTGCTGTCGCCGACGCTCAAAGGTGTCGTAAATTCGTGCCTCGTGGGACATCCCAATAACCCACCGTCGCGACGCACGTTTTTCTGGACACGAATTCTCTATGGGAAAACGTTGGGTCGGAGCTTTTGAGACGGATGGGTCTGAATACCATTTCCACAGGGTCATCAATCCAACGTTTGCCGGCACGGCCGGATAATGGTCGTGCCGATGCGACCGACACACTGGCATAAGGCCCGAAACCTGGTGTTCGCGCGTTTGTAGATGTTGCGCGTCAGGCAGTATGAATTGACAGTCTTAGTGCTTGTTTAACATGAACCGGCGAACGAGATCCGCAATTTCATCGGCGGCAGTGTCCAGAGCGAAGTGTCCGGCATCAAGGACGTGAACCTGAGCCGTCGGAATGTCACGGCGGTACGCTTCGGGCTCTGGCAGCTCAAACGATAAGTCGTATTTCCCCCATAGCACAAGCAATCGCGGCTGATTCTTCTGCATCCATGCTTGCCACTTTGGGTACGCGTCTACGTTAGTGCGGTAGTCATAAAACAGATCGCTCTGGATGTCGACCTCACCGGGCTTGTTCAGGAACGCGTATTCATCGGTCCAAAGATCCGGGTCGTACTTCTCGGGGTTCGGGTCGTTGCCGACATGACGTGTCCGCGTGGTCTCCAGAGAGAGCAAGTTGGTCCGCAGCGCTGACTCGTGCGCGGCGCGGTCTGCCCAGAACGCGCGCCTGGTCTTCCAATTCGCGCCGAGGCCTTCGTTATGGGCGACGGCATCTTGAACGATCAAGGCTTCGATGCGATCCGGATGAGCGACTGCCATCCGAAAGCCGACCGGCCCGCCGTAGTCCTGCATGTAAAGTGTGTACCTCGTCACGTTCAACGCTTCGGTAAAATGATTCATCACGGTGGCGATGTTATCGAACGTGTACGAGAACTCCTTGGGTGTCGGCGCATCGCTGTGACCGAAACCCGGATAGTCGGGAGCGATCATATGAAACTGCTCCCCCAGCCGCGAAAGTAGCGGCTCGAACATGCGCGACGACGAGGGAAGGCCGTGAAGCAACAGAATGGTCGGTGCGCCCTTCGGCCCGAACTCGCGGTAGAAGGTCGAGAGCCCGTCGATTTTCGCTGTGAGATACGAGATATGCTGGGCGATGGCAGGCTCCTTCGATTGAGCAAGTACGGTGCTGGCCAAAACGAGTACGGGGAATGCGGCGAGCCAAATCATTCTCTGAAAGAACATGCCATCTACTCTCGCACTTCCAGGATGACTTCGAGTTCGACCGGTGAGCCGAGTGGAAGGCTCGCGACGCCAAAAACGAGGCGTGACGAGACGGTTTCTTCACCGAAGACATCGCGAAGCAACTCCGACGCGGCATCGGCGACCTTGGGATGATCAGTGAACTCGGGCGTTGCGGCGACGTAAACGCCGAGTCTGACCACGTGGCTCACGCGGTTTAATGAGCCCAGCTGCTTTTTCGTAAGGGCAAGCACATTCATTGCGGCGATGTATGCCGCTTCGCGCCCCGCTTTCATGTCGAGGTTTTTGCCCACGACGCCAACGACCGTAGCTGTATGGCCCGACGTAGCGAGCATGCCGCTTAGGAACAAGAGGTTGCCAGTTTGAACAGCCGGCACGTAGGCGCCGAATGGCGTCGGCGCATCCGGCAGATGAACGCCGAGTTTTGCAAGGCGAACCTCAGCGGTTGTTGAGTTTGGGGTCATAACAAAAAGTTCCCTTGTGACGCCGATCAAATACGATCAACCTCGACGACCGCTTGAACAAAGGCCTGCGACGTATCGCCCACCGGCTAGTCATGTATTTTGCTCACGTAGTATCCGAGGCGTTTTTCGACATCGCCGGGCTTGTGGAATCCGTGCTCCATTAGCGCTTTGATTCCATCTTGGGCGGCGGGTCGCCCGAGAGAAGCGATACACGCGTCCCACCCGGCGCCCAGCTCAACGTCCGGCGGCAAGCTCGTGTTCACGAGACGCTTGGTATTGGCGATCGCCCATTTATCGAACTTGGCGATCCGGGTTGCGAGCGCTTCGACGAACGCGTCTAGATCGGTGTCTGGCAGGGCGCGATTCACATAACCGTAGGCCTCGGCCTGATCTCCCCGGATGTCTTCCGAGCTCAAGAGCACCTCCAGGGCGCGGTTTCGGCCGATGAGTTGGGGCAGCCGCGCCATCGGACCACCACCGGCGACCATCCCTACACCCACTTCCCATTGTGAGAGAATGGCTTTTTCGCGGCTCGCGAAACTCATGTCGCAGGCGAGCGTGATCTCACTGCCGTTGCCGGTCGCGCGGCCGCGGATGAGCGCGATGGAGACGACTGGCGCGCGGGTCAGACGCACGAGAAAGTCTGGCCAAGGCGGCAAGCCTGTTGGGCCAGCCGGCATTGCGGTTAGGTCTTCCAGCTTAGCGAGGAAATCAGAGTGATTCAGAAAGTAGTCTTCGACCGCGCTGTCGAAGACCACCACCCGGACCTGCTCGTCGGCCTCTAAATCGTTGATGACTTCCTGAAACTGCCGGACCATTTCCGGGCCCATCACGTTGATCGGCGGGTTGTCGATCGTGACGCGCCAATAGTTGGGCGACCGCCGGGTCAGGCGAATCTGTGCAGGCTCCGTAGATGGGTTTGATGTTGTCATTCGATTCTCGTTTACAAGTGTGGGCATGGGATCCTCCTTTGAATCGCTTGTCTCCGAAAGCGGTTAATTACCCTTAACGCTTTCTTTAGGACTGGATTATTTGCTCGCCCCTGTAGTTCATTAATTACTGCGCCTGCGTGGCATACTTTGCGACCACTTCCAGCAGTGTATGAGCCGCAGTCGTCGACGATGCTGGGTTCTGCCCCGTCACTACACGCCCGTCGGCAATTGCACAAACGCCCCAGTCCGCAACCTTCTCATAGCGGGCGCCGACTCTCTTCAACTCGTCCTCCACAAGGAACGGCACCACATGCGTAAGCTGGACCGCCTCTTCCTCTCCATTGGTAAACCCCGTTACCCGCTTCCCCTTCACCAATACTTCCCCCTTGTGCATCACCCGATGGAACACTGCCGACGAATGACACACCGCCGCCACCGGCTTGCCCGCATTGTAGAAAGACTCAAGCAGCCCAGTGGCATCCGGATTGTCCACGATGTCCCACATCGGCCCATGCCCTCCCACGACAAACACCGTATCGAAATCTTCCTCTTTCATATCCGCAAGCCGAACCGTTTGCGAAAGCGCCTTCTGCGCCGCCGCATCCGTCTTGAACCGCGCCTGCGCTCCGGTCTGGTTCTCAGGCAAATCGCTTTTAGGATCAACCGGCGGTTGCCCACCCTTCGGTGACGCCAGTGTCAACTTCACGCCTGCGTCCCGAAATACAAAATAAGGCGCCGCGAATTCTTCAAGCCAGAAGCCAGTTTTTCGGCCAGTGTTTCCGAGTTGATCGTGGGACGTCAGCACCATAAGTATTTTCATGTTTTATTCCTTTCTTTGGAGCGGGATTCGGCCGCCTACACGGCGTTCTCGCAAACGTTCTGGCTGTCGTTGAGACACATCTCGACACGAACGTGCGCGCCACGTTCGAGTGGAGTTTCTCTCCATGCCGTTCCAAGGTGAACTGCTGGCGCTTCTTGGTGAAACCCAGTAGCTCCAAAAAAGCTAGATCAGCATCGCGCGATTCCAGATTGGATCGAAACAAGTAGGACTCACTAAGTCTCCTACTGTGCGACGCCGGAAGGATGGAAGCCAAAAGAACGGCCTCGCTACTACCAGTTATTAGACGCTTGTCTCGATCGAAGTCAAGCAAGGTCGGAAAAAGAATTTGAGAAAGGAGCGAAGAGCACGTCAACACTTTTGCGAACTTGAAATTACTATTTCGGGCCCACTTGCGACAGTCTTTCATTGACGGCTTCATCACAACGCCGCAAGTCCGTGAAAAGTGTCGAAAAACCACCTCGCGTGACGCACGTTTTCTGCGGCACGAAGTCGTGTGTCAACAAACGTCTGCTCGGAGTTTTTGAGACCGATCTGGAGTGACGACGTCGCAGCTGCGTCATCTAACCAAGGCGAATCCGAAACCGATAAAGTGCTCTTTTTCAACAGGCCCGTTCGTTTGTGACACTAATCTATTGAATCTCTGTCACAGGTTACGGCTCGACGAGACAGCCTCCCTTGATTGACGGATCGGACGGATACCGACCGGGATGCTAATTCAATGCTGCGCGACGCCGCTGTTGAGAGTTTTGGAGGCGACTCAGACTCAAAAACATCTCTGGTCACCGCTGCCGCATCTGCAACGCACGCGATGAGTAGGGCGGAGAGTGACGCCATTGGCGCGATTCGTGAGAGAATGAAGCCGCTTGCCATTAGCGATTTCATGGATCGCGAGGATGCGCTTTTGGCTTGGGTCGATTCCCTGCCGTGCGCAAACTCTGTCCGTGTTATCGAGCTCGACGGGACGAACAACGGGTGCGGCGTGTATTCATCTGATAACGCGCCGACTGTGTGTGATGTTGAACTCTTTGACGTGGAAGTGCTGACGTTGTTATAGCTGCCGTGACTCGTTGTAATACCTTTAATTTTTGCCGATGTGCGATTGAAGCCCGGATTCCGATCTATTGGAAGGATCACGGCGGCTAGTAAACGGAGACCTGCTAGGCCGAGTGGTTTGCCGTAATTGGACGATCCTGCCCTCCGATTCATCTCAGCGAGCGTTTGGACATACCAGTGTTGCAAGGTACATTTGTAACGTTTCATAAACTAGCGGCGGGTTTCGTGCGTCAGTCCCGCACCGGATTCGTTACCGGTTTGACAATATATTTTTAATGTGCTGCCTGCTCTCCGATTGGTGCGCCTTGAAGAACATTGTGATTTACCAACCGATTCGACAAGGCGCTACTTCTCATCGCTATTAGTGTTACCTGGGATTGACGACGCCCGGAGCACCCTCGTTGTCAGAGACAATCGACTTTTCGTAAAAGTGTTTTCGGCGCCGATCGCTGGGCCCGGACGTTTTCGGATTGCCTCGTCAAGTGACACTTTTCAGACTCCTCTCGGTACGACGGTTCAGGCTTATAGAGCTAAGTAGGGTCGCACCGCCCAGGAGCGCTAGCGCGAGTGCCAACATACGCTGTACCTGAGTCGCCAACCCTCGCGCTGATGGTGACTGCGATCGCTGGTTTCGGTGCTCGGACGCGGCACACTGCGATACTAGTTTCAAAAAGTCGATTCTATTTGGCACGTACCATCAAACCACCCCTTTTCTGACACATATATATAGCGTCCAGAACTCGTCCCTTTTCTGAGATTACGGTTCCTGGCCGTTCACTACCCCGGGTTGCTCGATCAACCAAACGAATTCCCGGACCGGTGTGTCTTCGGTAGTGCGCTCAGTTCGATGCGACCGGAGCAGGACGATTGCGTTTTCCTGCCTCAGGCGGTCAGGAAGGTGCGCTCGACAGTCGCGAGCACCATGAAAGAGATTGGCTCCGACGACGCGCTGCGTCAGGGAAAGGCCACAAATCGTTTGCAGCCAAGATCAGCCCGAGCCCAACGGCAATGACCGTTGTGGCTATTACGGGGCGCGCCTTTCAGCCTTTGTGAAGAACGCCGGACTCGAATAGGCAAGGCTGTAAAGGCGCACGACACTGACCGTGTCCGATGCCGCATTTGACGCTCGCGGCGGCGCTGGTGGATTCACCGTTACCAATGCGAATGTTTACGAAGGCTCGAAGTTCCTAGACCCGGCCCCTCGCTGCACGACGAGTAACGCTTTTAAGGTGTACTTTGATCTAGCCGATTTGCAATTCGGCGCGGGCGCGGCTTCGTATTTAAGCGTGCATAACTAACTACTTAGTAGTCAGCTTAGAAATTACAAAAGGCCTCTTTAGTTAATTCTGACGAGGGCTTTTTTGTTGCGCCGACCAACGGTTGCGTATCCAAAAAAGATACAGGCAGCGAATAGATGAAGGCAGCATGGCTCTGGAATGGCGCTGACGGTGATAAGTAATTCGTAATTAGGTTCCGTATGCCAATCATTCCAATTCGGGGCTACTGACGCATAACTTCCCAAGCTAGGAGGCGGGAAGGGAATCGATAGCGATTGTTTTACTCCAACAAGATACGGCGACCAAATCTCAACAAAACCTGGAACTCCAACTGGCGTTTGGAACGCAATGAAATACTGCTCGCCAGCAATTAGCGGAATTT
Organism: Planctomycetota bacterium; assembly: GCA_013286045.1. Lineage (GTDB taxonomy): Bacteria > Planctomycetota > Planctomycetia > Pirellulales > Lacipirellulaceae > JABDGM01. Next base: position 8,393 of record JABDGM010000069.1, read on the forward strand.
GAAGTTGCGAGAAATCGATTGCATAACGGTGGCTAACGTCTACGCTCCAACTTCGGAAATCACTGGGTTGCTCTTCCAGAGTTCCCAGAAGAACGGTCGGAGTGCAGTTTACCGCCTTAAACAACGAAACCTCCAACGGTGGCGGAGTTGATGGCATCAATACTTCAACGGCGCCGGCGATGTGCGCTTCAACAGTTGTAAGGATTCCGTTGGCTGTCGGAGTGAATGACTGTCCAGCCGCCAAGTTGTTGTAGTTCTCAATCTGCGAAATAACTCCAACACCGTCCGTTACGTTGGAGTCTGCGTCGGAAGCCGGAAAGTTGCTTGCAACAATGTAATCTGCTCTAGCAGTTCCGTAATTCAAAAGCAGCATGCCAAAGGCTGCTATGACGAGAATTTTGATTTGCATTAGTCGTCGTCAGAAAAGGGCGGAAGTAATATTCGCTGGGAAGTGTAATTGTCCTCCCCAAAAGGGGCAATCTCACAACTTACGCAGCTAAGTGGCGAGCCACACGATCAACCCCAGCCCAACGGCAATGAGCGTCGTGGCGATTAGTAGACTTCGGAGGCTGAATCGCCAGCGGCGTTCGAGTAACCACGGCATACCTGCAAACGTCGCAAAGAAGAATACCGGAACCCAATGAGGGAAGCCAATAATTACTGCATCGTCAATAAAGGTTGTGAAAAACTGACGCTGCACGTCCCCATTTTGAGCGGGCGAAGCCGTTAAGTTCCAACCATGAGCAGCTTCATACGGACACCAGTCACCCCATAGACATCCTGTCTCTGAGTCGATCGAAAACTGCCTGGGATAGGCGGGACTAACGTCATCTAGCCACCAATAACTCCGTACCCAAAGCGCAACCAGCAGCACCGCCACGATTCCCCACGCCACTGACCACGCGATTCGTCGCTTGCGGTGTTTCATCGTGGCTAATGCGCTGATGGGGAATTAGTTTTAGGCTTCGTTTCCAAAGCTTCATCGAGAACTTTTACCAGATTGAGGCCGCCACTGCCTGACCACCTGGCATCGTACTCAATGAATCGTTCGCGCATTCTTTCGGGCGTAAACCAGTGATGATCCCTTTCAGCTAGAAAAGTAGGGATGTTGTGAATTGCGTCCATGAGATCGAAGAGATTCTCGTCGCTTAAGCGATTGTCTCCGCGTGATCGCAACCGCGTAAGAAGCACGACATTGCGAACAACCTTCAAATATGCGCGGACTGTCTGTTCGTCCCTCATCCCCTCATCCTTGTATCTTCTTCGTAGCGGTGATCTGCTGAGGATCGCTGTGTTCTGCGGAGTGAGCGCAAGCGAACGGAGCAGAACACAGCGGCCGGCCGGCAGATCGTCTCATCCTTGGTCCTGCCAGACCGATCGGTAGCTGGATCGCCGGCTGGCCGCCTGTCGTAGAGTCCGAACAGTCGTCGGAGCCGCGCGTTGGCGTGAGCTCGCATACGCAAGGAAGGATGGCACGATGGAAGCTGAATTACAAGGACCGTGTGTGGGGATTGATGTCTCGAAAGCGCATTGGGATGTAGCCGTCGAGGGAGGTCGGGGTGTGCGTCGGTTCTCAGCTGATGCCACTGGGGTTGCCGAGCTTCTTAGCTGGTTAGAGAAGCTCGGGCCCAAGCTTGTCTGCCTAGAGGCAACGGGTGGATATGAGCGCTCACTGAAGAGTGCGCTCCACCGGCGAGGCTTACCCGTGAGCGTTGTGAATCCTCGGCAAGTTCGAGACTTCGCTCGTGCGCGGGGAGAACTAGCCAAGACAGATGCCCTCGATGCGGCGATGATCTGCCGCTTCGCGGTCGCCTTCCAGCCGGAGCGGGATGATCCTCCTACACCGGCTCAGGAGCGGCTGCGAGCGCTGCGTGCACGGCGGCAGCAAGTGGTCCACTCGCTCACGCAAGAGAAGAACCGCTTGGCAATAGCGCCCGACGCCGAAGCGCGGCAGTCGATCGAAGAAGCAATCGGCTTCTACGACCGACAGCTGCGTGAACTCGATCGTCGGATCGCCGAGCTCACAAGCGCGGATCCAGGCTTTCGACAGCGCCTCGCGCTGCTTGTGACCGTGCCGGGTGTCGGTGCGGTAACAGCGGCCGGCCTACTGGCCGAGCTTCCCGAACTGGGCACCATGAACCGCGGTGAGGCGGCTAAGCTGGTGGGCCTCGCCCCGATCAATCGGGACAGTGGCTCACTGCGCGGCAAACGCATGATCGGCGGCGGTCGCGCTCAAGTGCGCTGCTCACTTTACATGGCGACGCTGGTAGCCATCCGCTACAACGAAACCATTCGCCGCCATTACCAACAACTGGTCGACCGTAGTAAATCCAAAATGGCCGCCATCGTCGCATGCATGCGCAAGCTGCTTCTGATCCTCAACGCCATCCTAAAAAACAACTCACCCTGGAAAGAAAACTTAACCACTTGAAATTCACGACAGTCGCTACCGCGCGCCAGCGAACTAGCCGACAATCTCAATCGGCGCGTCGGGTGGCAGCTTCATACCTGCACGAAAGGCAAGCACGGCGGCAACCACGGGCAAAACCACAGCACACACTCTCAGGGCAAGCGAATGATGGCCCCAGCCTGCCATGTCGGTTATTATCATCACCCCAACAATCAGGGGTAACACGGCGTTGGTGTAAGCGTCAGCCTTCGGCGCACCGCAAGCTTCCACCATTTTACTTTCTTCGGCTCTGGGGCGGATTCCGTGCTCATACCCCCAACTCTACCGCGCACAAAAAAGCCCACCACAGGAGAAGGTAAGTTAGCGTGTGGGATTTAAATATTCCGGTCGCAATTTTTGTTGCGAATCAAGTAAACGGCAACGGCGATTGCAAATAGGGCGCAGAAAGTCGCAACGTATATAAACTCGGGTGCGTGCAAATGATAGGCGTCGAACACTGCAGCGCAAGCCAAAGCGCAGCCGGCAACGACGCTGAGCCGCGACGGACATCGCCACCATGACAGCTTTACGCCGCCTTCTCGATCAGTTCTTTGATCGTCCATAGCCGCATCCTAGCAGCGAACGGCCAAAGTATCGAGCAGCACCAACGGCGCTCGTTAGACGCGTTTGTGTGAGGTCGGTCTGCGGCGGATGGCGCCCGCAGCAAATGCCAACGGAGCGAACACGCAAGAAGATGACGGCTCTGAAATCGCGGCGAACGTTACATGCAATTGGGACGCGTGCCCGGCATTATAAAAAATCGAGCTAAAGCCACCGAGGCCTGCCGTGCGCAGGTTGAACCCGACATAGGGATTACGAATCTGTGAAAGGAAAGATGTTACGTCGAAGGTCGCATCATCGCGGCCGGTATCAAAATCTGACGGTAAATGCATGTAGCCGAGAAAAACACCCGCATTGCCATCGTCATGCGTTACTGAGGCGCCCCCGGTAGCGATCCCATAAATACCAACGTCTCGATCGCCAGACTCCGTATGATCCGCGACAGTTAAAAACGCCTTATCAATTGGGCCTGTTATTGCGGATGTCGGAAATCTTATCGCAGCTTGGATGTAACCAGCCGTAATCAATGCCTCATGCACCGGATTTGGATTGCATCCGTTGCAAGTATATAGCACTGCATCGTCCGATGGAGTGACAATGATTGGCGAGCCCGCAGGCGCGCTCGCGAACGAAACCAAGGGGCAACTAAAAAGGGCTGCCGCAGACAAAATGGCGACAATACGGCGCATTAGTGTTCCTCCTGCCATTCTAACCGCCCCACTCAAGATCGCAATCAGCGGCGCCCCCTGCATCCGCAACCCAGCATCCCGAGCAGTAGAAGCGTGGCGGTGGTGGGCTCGGGGACGTTTGTGATCGGAAGATCCGAATTAAACCGAATGCCGCCTTCGTTCCACCAGTTCGGGTTTCCCTCGTCAAGCTGGGTGAAGTCGGCGGCAAACTTTTGGACAGCACCCGCGCCGTCGAGGACAAGTTCTAACACGGTAAAATATCCGGTTAACGTGTTATCGCCCCTTCCATTGCCCGAAATGTCTAGCCCCGGATGGCTTGACCCACCATTTAAAAACTGAACTGCATCTGGATAGTAGCCAGGAACAGGGAGAGTAAAATTTGGACCAATAAACTCCGCAGTCCACAGGTCGGAGTTAGGCCCACCAGGCGGGTTTCGCATCGTTATCTCGACGCCCCCGAACGGTCGCGAAGCCGTGAATTTAAAGCCGTCGACGCCTTCTACAATTTTCCGCCCACCAATAAACGCGGACGGTGAGCTGTGGAAGTAAAGAATATTGGCCGCGTGGCCCGGCGTCGGCGCTGCGCATGCAAGTAAGCAGCTAAAGATTGCGAGTCGTGTCATTGGCTCCCCCTTCGCGAATGAGACTTCGCCACCATGCCTACTGGCGGATGTCCCCATCGTCTCATCACGTCGCGAAAACTGCAATCATCCGCCCCAGCATCTCGTGCCGAGATTGACCTTTTTCGCCGGGCTGAGGCAGAATGGCGGGCGTTGAATTCAAGTTTTCATCATGCGACCTTGAAATCGACCGGGCTTTACCACCCGCAGCGAGGACAATCTGGTGTTACCCATCAGGGCCAGTAGGCCCAGCAGCTTGTGTGCACGTTTTAGCCGTGATCCGCTGAGGCGGGGAGCTGCGATGACGCCCGCGTTGACACCCCGGATTTCATCTCCGTCAGCATCGCTTCTTACCACACTTTTCGCCGGAAGCGCTTCGGTCCCTTCGCTGCCCCACCTCCTCGCCTCGCTTTTTCTACCACCCCAACGCCGCCACCCGCTCTCTGCACCCTTCAACGCGAAGAAGACAGCGTGGTGAGATCAATTATTCGGTCCGCATAGCAGAGAAAATGTCCTCGTAGCGTCCGCGCTGAATTAAGATCCTTCGGGTAACAAATATCGGATTTTATGATCGGTCCGCATAGGTCCGCGTAGAAACAAGAGATAAAAGTTTAAGATTCGGGAGTAAGGGGCAGCTATGTATAGGAAGTGCATAGTGTGAACTTGTGCGGACCTACGCGGACGCGGGTAGCGATGCACCGGGACGAATCTAATCCTTCTTCCGCTTGTATTCACAGTACAGAAAGCCAGTACCAGACTTGGTAGTGAATTCTTTGGGGCGTTTGTGTCCAGGCTTCGCGAAGCAAACCTTGCACGTATCCCCATCGATCTCATAGATCCCAGGTACAGTTTCGTCGGCAGCTGGCCCGTCGAGATCCCAACTATTCATTGCTCTCGGTAAGCGGCTCGGATCAAGCGTCACAATACTCTCACGATACGCCTTGCCGTGAATCCGGAGCATGAGGTGGTCGCCTTCATACATTGCCGCCCAACCCTCAATGGTATCCGGTGGCAGGACCTCGCCTTCGAGCTCCATGTAGACGCGGTCCCAGGTGCCCTCGAGTTTCTTCAAATCGTCGCGAGCAGCTTGGCGCGCGTCTACTTTTAGTGCTGCTTTCGGTTCCGCACCACACGTCACGCACACCAGGGAAATGCAAAATGCGACGCTCGCTGCTGCCAGTTTCCGCATGGATCCTCCCAAAAGATCATTGTCCGAATCGAATCGCATGCTGCGATACCCGCAATCCACGTGCCGACACACTGGGCGAAATCATTACACGGAAGTTGCGTAAGCAACGAATGCGGACAGTCTCCAAGACTGTCGCTTCTCGGTGCTTGAAGATGACGACGTCAAATGCGTCGACGTCTTGGCTCACGCAGTAGCGGCGAACATACTTCCAACTTATCGGACGGTGCGTTCGCCAGTTAGAAACACCGAGCCCAAGACGGACGATACCATCGGCTCGAGGCTCGATGGTCCTGGAAAAATCATTCAGCGACGATCGCCGCCACACGAACGATTCTGAGACGCCTTCGACCGCATGCGTGCGATTTCCAAGGCATTTCGTAAACGACCGATCGACGTACTCTGGCTGGCGTACGAGATTATAACGCCCATCGAAGACGCCAAAAGCATGCCGCCATTATTCCCGTGAAGAGCATCGAAAACCAATTTGGCTCTGGAATCTCGGCCGATACGACTGATGATCCGCTACCAGCCTGGTTGCCAAAATTGGATCTCCAAACATCGTAATCGGCCGCGGTTATGGTTCCAGGCGTCGTGTCGTTGGGAAGCGTTATGCTCTGGCCCAAGTCATTGCGCCACACAATGTAGTCGGCCGCGTCGACGACGCCATCTCCGTTGTAATCGCCATCGAGATTTAGCGGGGGCAAATCGTAAGCATAGATGGTACCCCAGCCATGTGCTCCACCGAAGCTTGTCGTCCCGAACAATGTCGATCCGACGAGCGTTAGCGAATTGTCATCCTCCCCATAGTGACCACCTCCGAAACTGTGAAGCACTTGAAACCCGCTGCCATCGGTGTTGATGCTATACATGGTTCCGGTTCCCGTTGTGCCGCCGCCATCCGTCACTCCGTACAACGTCGATCCACGTAGCGTCAGGCCTGACGTGGGCCAAAAGCCGTCGCTTGAACCACCTGCGAACTGGTGGAGCACGGTGAAGCCCGTTCCATCTGTATTGACTTTGTACAGCGTTCCGTCGTTGTGGCTGCCTCCAACGTAAGTCGCGCCGTAGATAGTCGACCCGCTTACCATCAACGCTCCTATAGGCGAGTCTCCGTCGGTCGCTGGCGAAAAATGGCGTAACGGCGTGTAGTCACTTCCATCCAAGTTCATCGCGAAAATCGTTGTATTAGTCGATCCATAAAGCCTAGAGCCACTCAGCGTTAACGAAGCTTGCGGACTGCCTCCATCGTCGTAGGAGTCAGTGAAGTCGTGAATACTTGAGAAACCAGTTCCGTCGGTATTCATTTTGTAAACCATTCCGCTTTGAGCACCGCCACCTTGCGCCGCAGTTCCGTATAGCGTCGATCCGACAATGATTAAAGAAGCCTCCGGAGCCACAGTGTCATCGCCTGAAAACGAACGAAGTAAAGTAAATCCTGTTCCATCGGTTTTCACCTTGTACACGGTGCCATAGGTGTACTGACCGCCTCCTGCAGTCGTGCCATACAACCACGAACCATCGAGTGTAGGTGCCGCGTAGGGCGCTCGTCCCTCCGTGACGGGATCGAAAAAATTATGAAGCACGGTGAATCCCGAACCGTCGGAATTCATCTTGAAGGCGGAACCCATCCCAGTTTCCCTCGTCCCAAGCCCGGTGCCGTAGAGGATTGAACCGCCCGCGACAACGTGGGATTGAGGTTCCACGCCGTCAGCACCAGTAATGTCTCGAACGACACGAAATTGTGCAGCTACTGGCATGACATCGATAAGCGTCATTCCAACAATAATGAGACGGAAGGCAATTTGATTGGACATATCAAGCTCTCCGGCGAGAGTCGAAATGATTTATTGCGAGCCAAAGACGGCGGGCGAACAAAACAAAACAGACAAAGAGCGCGCAAGAAAACGCTGATCGTTGCACGAGGAGTTCCGGAATTTACAAAGAGCCTGCATTTGCCCCTGCAGGCCAAGCCTCAATGAGAAACTTCAGCTTAAGCGAATACCCCTGATTTATCAAATAGTGTCAAAAAGCTGCCTTTCGGCGGCAAGGAGGGAACTCGAGCTTCTCATTTTCCTCCTAGCGCTATTCGACAAGTCGACCTGCCATCTGGGACGTGCTCGTCATCGAAATCAAATTTTCGCATCTACATCCAAAAACTCTGGAACCCGTGGCCGGAACGACGTTTCGATCGGGTTTAACTTTGCCCAAAATCTGGCTGGTTAAGAACTAATGTTATGTTACATAAAGGACGTTATGTAACTCAAAACGCCGCATCGGACCTATACGGAGCGGCCTTTCTCAGTACGCAGCAGTTCCTGCTTTCTTCCAGCCCGTGACGCCGAACGGACGTCTACTCATTGGAAGTTGATCTAGCCCCAAGATTACGAGTTACTCCAAAGCTAAATGACCCTGGCTGCGGAAGTGCGACACGCCATAGCCGGCCCCGCATCGTCTCGATTGGAAGCGGCTAAAGCCTCGCCTTACCTCGCCGGCATTTCTGGGCTAGTGCCTTCGCCGAGCAAAAAAGCCCCAACAGACGCAAATCGCGGCAATGGCAAAGGTCGTCGGCTCCGGCAGAATTATAACCCACGCCTCGTACTGTCCTTGTGGATTCGTCCCTGAGCCAACGATCACCGTTCCGTTATCGGAGATTCCACGTGCGCTGCCGAGTTCCCAGCCATCAAGGTCGATGCCACTTTGGGTGAGAAGACTCGCCAGGCTCTGCATACCTAATTTCTGTGTCCAGATAAATGCATCGAAATGGCCGAAACCTTGTGAGGTAAGACTATCACCGACGATCGCTGATCCGTCAGGAGTTACGTCCCAGGCGTGATTGTATTCGATCTGCCCGGGCACGGCGCCAAGAAGCTGGATCCCGGTTGCACCAGCCCAGCGGAATGCCCGATTGTTGACGCTTCCCACAATCACGGATCCATCATCAGAGACTCCCCAAGCGGCTGATTCGGGCACAGCGTTGGGAAGGGGTTGCAAACCGGTTTCACGAGTCCATACGTAAGCCAGTGACCCATCGTTGCCTACGATGACTTTTCCGTCGCTTGATATTGCATTCGCAGAATTAACGTCGTCTTGGTCATCGTTGCTAAACACCTCGATACCTGTGTGAGCGTCCCAGCGAAAAGACTTGTATAAGTCATTCACATAGGCGTAACCAACGACAACTTGGCCGTCAGCGGAAATTCCACGCCCGACCAAGGGTGTGTTCGCAGTCGTGGGAATAATTTGGATTCCGTTTTCGCTCCAAATTGCGGTCTGCATATTGTTGGCTTTCGATTGGCCGAGTATTGCTGACCCGTCGAAGGAGATTGCTTCGGCGGATTCGATCCCGTTAAGCACTTCGAAGCCTCGCGTGGCAGTCCAGCGAAAGGCTGACTCCGGCAACGTGGTACTCGTGCCGATTACCGTGCTCCCATCTCCTGATACATCGGAAGCACTGTACCCGGGACCGAGAGGAATGAATTGAATTGCCAAGCATTGCAGAGCAACAAAACTAAAAGACAAGGGACAAAGGATACCAAGCACAAGTTCTCTGCGCCAAGAATGCTGCAAATATGATTTTCCCACTAGCAAGCCCGTCCGCGTGATTGTCATGAGCATTGAGATTTGCTCTTTATATTTCTCTGCACCCCCGTGTGGCATAAGAGATCGATTCGACGGTGAATCGTCACGGCGTATTTCGTGGTCAATTTGTGACCATCTCCAAATGCTAAAAAAATGGCCTCTCAGTTAGGAGACCACTTCTGGCTGTTTTGGCACATTTTAAATTAGTAAGTTCCTCAACATCAGTCCGCCCATTCCCTCGGGCACATACTATCCCAATCCAGAACCATCGGCCCTCTCGGCTCCGGATCGAAGCCGACGTCAAACGGATCCGCAATGCTGAAGCCGCGACTCCTGATCGTGCCCACTTTTTCACCGGTGGCACTCGCCACGGCTTCATCGATTTCCTGCTGACTCATCGCCATCTCCTAGTTACAAGTTCAGGAACAAAAAAGGCGATGTGCCCAGCACGGAGCTGGACGCATCGCCACACAGAAAAACAACCTCAAGTCGAGGCTTAGACATTTCAGATTGCAGCTATCTATTCACAACGAGCTCTGCCGCAAGCAGATTGAGCGTGGCGTCGGCATCGATGGGCTGACCGCGAAGCCAGCGGGCAAATTGATGCACCATAAACCCCGCTGCCATGTTGGCCGTGTAGATCGTGCTGCGGGCGGTGCAGCGACCAAGCTCCGCTTCACTCCCAGCGAAAAGCGTAGTTGGGTAGTGCTTACGACCCGGTTCATCGGCTGCGATTAGCACCCGAATCACTTCGCCCAGCATCCGGCCATCGGCCCAGAACTCCGTCCGCCTTCCGGCTGAGCGCCAGATGGCGGCTCTCGTCTCAATGGAGTCCACGCAGCAGAAGATTGCCTGCCAACCTCCTGTTTCGCTCGGTAGCGTGCGTCAAACACGACCACATCGACTACCGCATCCAAACGGCTAATCGCTTCCGCCGTGGCATGAACCTTGAGCACACCAACGTCACTTTGCAGATAACCCTGCGTGGTGATGTTTGTGGTATCCACCCGATCAAAATCCACGAGCTGTACCTTACGAACGCCAATCGCAGCCAGTTGCAAAGCTACCTGCCGACCAATGGCACCGACGCCGATAACAGTAACCGTAAGTTCTGCCAATCGCTCTGCCGGCACCAACTCGCGCTGCCGGACGAAACGGTCGTCAGAAGTCTCGAATAAAGCCATACTCGGCCTCCTCTGTGTTGCTTTCGAAGTCCGCATACTCGTACCAGGCATCTCGCCAGCCCTGTTCCTCGTCCACGGAATCAGTCATGAACAGGCGTGAGACTTCCTTCGACGCTGGCTTACCAAGCGGTTCTCGTTCCAGCTCGCGGACGTTCGCCTCGTATTCGGCCAGCCATCCGACCTGATTCGAGCCGCCGAAGTCACATCCATACTCGATATCGACCGGCAAGTTGGCGTCCAGGCCGGGCCCAACGTTGTAGCGGAGTCTGGCAAACGTCTGGCGGAGGGATCACAGCCGCTCGTTGCGAGTGGCAGGATCAGGATCAGGTTTCTGACTAGAACTTTGTGCTGCATGGGTTCTCCAGCGGGATAGAAGTATGTGAAGTAGTTTTTCCAGGGCTCGTCGCAAGCGGATCTCGCGGCCAAATGCGAACACGGCAGCGAGAAGAGCGAGTGCGAGCGCTACGAGTGCAAACGTGAACATGTAGCGTCTCCGTTAGCTAAGTGGGTGGCGTCACAACGAAAGGTGGCGACACGAAACGAGCGGCGATCAGAGTGAGCGAAGCGGGTAGCTCAGGCCGCCTAAAGGCGAATCGCCTTCAAAGAGTGATGACGCAGAATGGCATTGGATTTAGACGACGTACGGATGAATCGGCGACCTTCAAATGCCCTGCCGCCAGCGGCGCATCAACAAAGAACTAGTAGGTGCCAGTACAAAGAAATTTCACAAAGAAGCCAAACAGAAAAGCTATCACCAGGAAGTAAATGTTGGCAAGAATCACAAATAGTACGGGCTGTCGATCCAAGTGGGTACCTCCCGCTGACCAGGGAATTTCCTTTTTACGCATCGAGATCACAAATCCATAAGTGAGCAACGCTAAGAATATTGCGTAAAGAGCTGTACTGAGCCAGAAAGTTTGACCTATTTGTTCTAACGTTGGCGCAGTCGACGGAGCGCTTTCGTTGGAACGGGCGTGCTTAAAGTAACCCTTGATCGCAACTCCTACCACCACAAACAGCAAGTACTTCCAAAACGTGCCGTCGAAATTCTTTCTTTCTGGCAACTTTGGACTGACTGTGGGTGAGGGCTGAGTCGCTTGTACCGCAGGTGCTCAGTCAAAAAGCCCGACGACGTTTTTAGCCTCTACCCAAGTCGTCATCGACTCGCGCCGAACTTTATCACTTGGCTTTATGCGGCCCGAGTTGGCGAGTCCTTTCAGTTCCGGCGGCGCAACGGGGCCGATTTCAATGCCATCGGCGATGTAGAACCATTTTGACATGATGTGACCTCCATTTTCGAGAAACAATAGTGTCTGCACGCCGCCGCTCCGCGCGACGAGGTAGAGTCGCGCAGATAGATTACCACTATAGTTGGAAGACGCCATTCGCTGCAAACTTTAGTTTGCAAGCATGGCGCTTGGCGAGGAATTACTTAAAGCACGGACGGCGGCAGGGCTGACGCAAGAACAGCTTGCGTTCAAGGCTGATGTGTCTAGAAACTACATCAGCCTGCTGGAGCGGAATGAGAAGTCGCCCACTGTGAAGATGCTGCTTAAGCTGTGCCGGTCGCTGGGGGTGCGGGCATCGAGGATTGTAGCGAGGGTGGAGTGAGTGCCTAGACCCACTCCGCGTCCTGTCCGATTAATTGGACCGAAGGGCGCTGGTCGGAGTGTCGATGGGAGGTTCTCGGTCAGACCGCTCGGCAAGCGCTCTGGGCGCTACCGCACCCTATATATGACGCAGAATCCGTTGGAATTGAGAGGGGCATATCTGCCACCTACACTCGCAGTCGGTGAAATTTCAATCTATGTCCGCCAGCCCCACGCGCTCCGTGGGCGATTACTGCCATTCAACTTTGCACTTCGGGTGAGCATCTGAAAACCGCTTAACGGCTTCCTGAGAAACATCTCTCTTAGCGATTCGTATGATGTCGATCTGAGGCATTGCGTTTAGCAAATCCAGATCGGCGTCAGTGATGCCAGAGTTGTACAGTCCGAAGCACGTGACGTTCGCCAATTGGCTCAACTCCGAGATGCCCTCGTGAGAGAT
>JABDGM010000070.1:0-4333 GCA_013286045.1 Planctomycetota bacterium
TCGACAAGGAAAATGTGAATAAGACCTTATACACATTAAGTGTCGAAAAGTTCCAGCAGGCCGCTGTCCGTCCGAAATCGGAAAAACATGGAACTTTCGGCAAGTTGAGCTGTATAAATGGCTGACGACGTGAATCAGCTCTCGACCGGAGACCGCAACTCGTGGAAATCGAAGATCGAGAGCTGGTGAGCAGAGTCCTTGCTGGCGCGTCGAGCGACTTTCGCGTCATCGTCGAGCGTCATCAACAGTCGGTCTTTCGGTTCGCTTTAGGGCTCGTCGGAAATCGTGAGGAGGCTGAGGATGTAACGCAAGAAGCATTTCTTGCCGCGTTCACGAATTTGGCGGGATACGATTCGTCGCGTGCTCAGTTTTCCACTTGGCTGTTCACGATTGCTCGCAATCGCTGCTTTAATTTGCTCAAACGTCGTCGACCGATCGCAAGCCACGAACTGGACTCGATTGCAGACGATTCTCCGACGGATCCAATCGTCAGCCAAGAACTTTCACAGCAGCTCGACCGCGCGCTGGCTGCGTTGCCGGTGGAACAACGGTCCGCTTTCGTGTTAGCGGAAATTGAGCAACTGCCTTATGCCGAGATCGCGCAGATAGACCGAACATCGATCGGGACGGTTAAGTCTCGCATCCATCGAGCGAAACAACGACTTCAATCGCTGCTCAAGCCGAGTATGAGGGAATCGAAATGGTAGATAACCCCTTTGACGAGTGGCTTGCGAAACGTCGCAATGTCTCGCCATCTGAGACACTCGTGGATCAGATCATGAGCCGAGTCGAGAACCTGGAACACCAGCGTCCAGACACTTGGCCGCTACGATTAATTCCGCGGATCGAACAATCACCGGCCGCTCGTTGGGCGGTGTGCGGCGGCGCATTAGTTATAGGCGGCTCGCCGTTTCTCTTTTTGGCATACGTTGCCCAGCTTTTTACATTTTGAGGAATTGAACATGGTGAGTGACACGATATCGCGACGCGTACCTTGGGTTGCACTGGCGCTTTCGTTGTTATCGGCCGGAGTGGGCCACTTGTACTGCGGACGGATTGCCAAGGGACTTCCGCTGTACTTTGCGTGGCTGCTCGTGCCGATCTGCATCACGATTGCAGCGATGCTGCCGCCCTCGCCGGCGCTTTTCATGCTGCTCGTGCTCCTGCCGATCGCAATTGTCTTTTTCGTGTACCTGTACGCGGCGATAGATGCCTGGCGACTTGCGTCTCGGATTGGTCCGGACCATTCTCTCCGCGATTACAACCGCGCGGCAATTTACACGCTGCTCATTGTCGTCCAGATGATTTACGCTTTCGGCTTGATTGCGGGAGTGCGCGCTTGGGTTTACGAAGCGTTCCGCATTCCGAGCAGCAGCATGAGTCCGACTTTTCTTCCCGGAGACCGCATCCTGGCGAGAAAACTGATGCCGCACGATCACATTCCGAAACGTGGGGACTTGATCGTGTACAACAATCCGTCGCCAAATGGAGCGACTAAGTTCGTCGGACGGGTGGTAGCAATTGCCGGCGACCATTTAGAGATCCATGGCGAACGCGTGCTCATCAATGGGAAAGAACTAGAAAGAGATCCGGTCCCTGATGAAGCCTTGACGTTTCTTGGCGATAAGACTCAAGGGCGAGTCGCCATGGAAGTGAACTCTGGCCGTCGTTATTTGGTAGCTTACGGCGATACTTCCGACGGTGCACGCTCGCTGGGCGACTTCGACGCAACGATACCCAGCCATCAGGTGTTTATTCTTGGCGACAACCGCGAGCGTGCGAAGGATAGCCGACATTTTGGAACGATCCAATTGGCCGATATTGTTGGCGACGTTGAGTATCTCTACTGGCCGTCCCACACCTGGTCACGGTTTGGTGTCGCAAACGACCAGTTGCCATAGGCTCGAGGGCCCTTGCGGCCGACAAACAACGCTATTTGCGACAAATGTCGAACCGATAGCACCACAAAACGATGAAGGGCTTTCCAAAAAATCGTGTGAACTTGTCATTTTTCGTGCAAGATTGCCGTCATTCGAGCGTGTTTAATAGAGTGACGAGTACGGCCAAGGCACGATCCCGCGATGACGCCCCCGACACGAGCCAGTTTGATTGCCCGGCTTTCGAATGCCGAAGATGCGGAAGCTTGGCGTGAATTTGTGGAGATTTATCTCCCGCTCGTTTACCGGCTGGCGCGTCAAAAAGGATTGCAGCACGACGACGCGGAGGAGTTGGGGCAGCAGGTTCTGGTTGCTGTTTCACGCGCCGTCCATCGCTGGGATCCTGATCCCGACCGGGGGCGTTTTCGCGACTGGCTCTTTCGCATCGCGCGGAACACGATTCTCAATTTTCTGACGCGGCCCAAACAGCACCGTTGGGCAGCTGGCGGCAGCGATGTGCGACGCCTGCTCGAGAATCAGCCGGAGCCGAGTTTGGATCAATCTGCGCTGTTCGAATTGGAACATCGCCGCGAGATGTTTCGTTGGGCGGCCGATCGGGTGCGCCGATCGGTCGCGGAAACAACCTGGTCGGCGTTTTGGAAAAGCAGTGTGGAACAAGAACCCATTGAGCGGGTAGCGCGGAGTTTAAAGGTCAGCGTCGGCACCGTTTACATTGCTCGCAGCCGCGTCATGGCTAAGTTGCGGATCGAAGTAAATAAGCTTGAATCACGCACCAAGTCTCGTGAATCCAACCTCATGCGAGGGCGCGCATGATGAATGCAAACGTCAAACGCACGGAACATGCCGAGTCGCATCTCTCGGCGACCGAACTTCAAGTTCTGTTGAATGAGGATGAGGCGCACGATGTTTATCGGCGAGCTGCCAATCATTTGGAACACTGTGCGCATTGCCAGTCGAAACTCACGACGCTTGCGGGCGACGCTGGGTCCTGGTCGGAAACGCAATCGCTACTGAGCAGCGAATGGGAGCCACGCTGGCAACCGGACCTGTCGGCATCAAGCATTTCGGTAAGCGGCCCGACATTCGATCCGTCCATGATCGAAGATCATGTCGCTAATTTGCTGGGTACGCCAAGCCATCCGGAAATGCTCGGCCGACTCGGGCGGTACGATATCGAAAAGATCATTGGCAGCGGCGGAATGGGCGTGGTGCTCAAAGCACACGACAGCGAGCTGAATCGGCCCATTGCAATCAAGCTGCTCGCGCCTCATTTATCGCACGTGGCGGCAGCACGCGAACGATTCGCTCGCGAGGGACGGGCGGCCGCGGCGGTTGTGCACGAGCACGTGGTTGGCATTTACAACGTCGAGGCCGATGGGGCTTTGCCGTTCCTCATCATGCAATACGTGCCGGGGCGCTCGCTGCAGGCGCGTGTTGATGACGATGGTCCGCTCGGCGTGGAAGAGATCTTGAGAATTGGATTGCAGGCAGCGGCTGGTCTATCCGCGGCGCACGCCCAGGGGCTCGTACATCGCGACGTGAAGCCATCGAATATTCTGCTGGAAGACACGGTCGAGCGGGCCGTGCTGACGGACTTTGGTTTGGCGCGGGCGATCGATGATGCGAGCCTCACGCAGACAGGTATCCTTGCGGGGACGCCACATTACATGTCTCCGGAACAGGCAATGGGCGTCGAGATCGACGCGCGGTCGGATTTGTTCAGCCTGGGGGCAGTCCTCTATTTCATGGCGGCCGGCCATCCACCGTTTCGTGCGGGCGGCGCGCTTGCGGTGCTGCACCGCATTTGCCAGGAAAAGCATCGCCCCGTGTGGCAATGGAATCGAGAGATACCAGACGAGCTTTCTGCGATCATCGATCGTTTGCTCGAAAAAAAGCCGAATCGGCGATACGGGAGTGCCGAAGAGGTCCGCCAGCAACTCGCGCTGGTGTTAAGCCGCGTTCAACAACATGGTGTTACGCTGCGGCGGCGCGCTCCGTGGCGCGGTCGGCAGCAGCGCTACCTTGTCGCGGGTGCGGCAGCCGTTATGGCAACGCTATCGATCGCTGCTGTTGGGACATGGTATTGGGGCGGGCACGCAAGTAACAGCTCGATAACCGAATCAGCCGACACCAAGGCGGCGGAAGAAGCGACTGAAGTGAGCGGCAAGGAGCAAGAATTTCGTACGAATTTGGAGGAAGCTCGGAAAACGCTCTCCAACGCGTCGCGGTCGACACTGTACTTACACGGCGACGACGAGTGGCGACGCAGTATGAATGAAATCGAGCGCGATCTCAGCCGCATTGAATCCGGTGACCGTTAGTTTTCAACAATCAGGAGTGAATATGTTCTACCGAATCAGCAATAAGGCGATGCTCGCAGTGTTGATGGCTGCGATGCTCGGCACGTTCGTGCCGAGCATCGCAGCCATCAACAC
>JABDGM010000070.1:4343-20564 GCA_013286045.1 Planctomycetota bacterium
GGCCAGTGATCTCGATAAGCAGCTCAAAGAGAAACAGGCGCAAGTCGACGAGCTGAAGGAGAAAGCGAAGTCTCAACAGGTGAAGATTGCGGCCGAAGCGAAAAAACTTACTGCCGAAGCAAAAGAGCGAGTCGACCAAGCACACTTACCCTTCGACGCGCAAGGTTTCGGTTTTGCATCGGGAAAATCTTCGATTCGGATGCGTGTCCAACCGAGCCCGGCGGATGCTATTCACTTTGCTGCCGCCGAGGTTCGCGATGCCAAGGGGGACGATGATCGCAAGGCCGCTCAGAAAAAACTCGACGAAGCGCTCAGCAAATACTTCGACGACGATATGGTGCAGCGCGAAAAGGACCTGAAGCAAGTCGAAGAACGCGTGACCAAGCTACACGAATTGCTCGAGAAGCGGCGCTCCAACAAGCAGGAGATCATCGACCTGGAGTCGAAAGTCGTGATGAACCAGGCAAACGGGCTGGGTTTTTATGATAATGATGAATCCGGTGGCGGCGGACTGTTCAAAGGCGGTCCTCCGTTCACAATTAAGACCGACGGTCGCAGCTGGGGCACAACTTCTTATGTGCCCAAAGTGGCCCCAGTTCCGCCGGAGCCGCCCGTTAAGCCAGTGCCGCCGGTGGATCATGCTGAGTAGCCGTGACCGCAAGCGGTCGGCTGGCCACAATCTCCCGCGTCGAGTCGAGCGACAATCATGTTCTAAATCCCCACGTTGATTGTCTGCTCGACTCGGCCGATTGGAAATTCGAACCGCGTTATATTCAAGGCTTCATTCCAATGCCCACGGAGCGCGGTATGGCGGCATAGTAAGCAGCTTCTGCGCTTCCGCATCGCCGACGATCTCGCCCTTGGTTGCGTCCCACGAGAGCGGTCGGCCAACCTGATGCGCGACATACGCCAAATGTCCCGGGGTGACCGAGCGGTGGCCGATGTCGACAGGGCAGATGCACTCCTGGCGTGTGAGTACGCCATCGAAGAAATTCTGTGCGTGGCCGGGCGAAACGTATGCCTTCCATTGGCCGCGATCGAAGTCGGGCTCAAGCCAGCGCGGGTCAGATGCCTTTAATTTGCCGCGGTTGACGAACAGCCAGCCGTCTTTGCCGATAAACTTTGTGCCTTCGGTGTGTTTGTTGGAGACCTCGACGGTCACGTTCCCGGGGTACTCGGAGCGGATCGTGAAATCGACGGGGGTATCGTAGACGTCGGTATCTGGCAGCGTCCAGGCAGTCACTTCGAGGCGCTGCGGGCCGGCGCGATCTGTTCCCAGGCCCCACATTGCGATGTCGTTGTGGTGTCCGATCCAATCCATCAATACGCCGCCACCGTAAGCGCGGTTGCCGCGCCACCAGCGGTGGTGCCGGGCTCGCATGTACGGCAGAACGGGAGCGGGGCCGCACCAGAAATCGTAATCGAGACCTTCCGGCGGGGAAGTGACGGTCGCATCGGCTCGAGGTTTGTCGTAGCCGGTGTTTAGTCCGACTTCGACTCGCTCGATCGTGCCGAGGTGACCATTCCGCACTAGTTCGACCGCCTGGCGAAATTCTGGATCGGATCGCTGCTGTGATCCGACTTGAAAGATGGCTTCCCGCTCGGCGACTTCGCGGACAAGGCGTTGCCCTTCGGCGAAGTGGTGGGTGACGGGCTTTTCGCAGTAAACGTCTTTGCCTTTTTGGAGTGCGGTGAGCGCGACCAGCGCGTGCCAATGATCGGGCGTGGCGACGATGATCGCATCGAGGTCGGAACGGTCGCAGAGCTCGCGGAAATCGCTTGATGCCAGGCAGCCGCGATACGTGCCGGCGTTGGTCGACTTTGCGTAGTGCGCTTCAATGGTGCGTTTGCCCGGTTCGCGGCCAAGCTCCTTCCCCTCGCCCCATTTATGTTCGCGGTAGTGGCGGTCGTGAACATCGCACACCGCGGTGATCTGGACGCGCGCGTCCTTCAAGAAATCGGCTGCCACCTGCATGCCTCGCTCGCCGCAACCAACTAAGGCGACCGTGACCCGATCGTTGGGTGCCGAGCGACGGCGGCCCAAGACCGAGGCGGGTACGATCAGCGGCGCAGCAGACGCAGCGGCAGCTTTCAGGAATTGACGACGCGAAGGTTTGAGGCGAGACCGTGTCATGAACGCATTGTACCGCTTTCGAATCCGGTACGGTCGCAACTGACTGTGCCGCGAGACATTACCGATCTGGCGACCACAGTTGCTTGGCCGAACACCGATAATGCCAAAGCCGATCGTTCGTACTTGAGGCAAGCTCGGTGCGTGTCGCCGCGCCTGGAATTCTAGCGCGTGATGCAAAAGCGACAAATTTATTCGCATTGCATACATTCTTTGAGGTTTGTGAGGTATTCAGCCCGCGCAGTTGATCCGTACGTGTAGCCATCGGCGCTCGACCGTGTGATAGAATGAAGGCCTGACGCCCGACCAAGACGGGGCAGAAGTCGGTCGGAAGCAGGCGGACTATGAGAATGTTGGCAAGATCGCTCGCGTGTAGCTCAGTCTGTATCGTTTGCTTGGCGCATGTGGCATGTGGGCAAACGATCAATGGAAGCGGCATGGCCTTTCGTTCGAGCGGCGCGGCCTCGGGCAGCGATTGGACGCTCAGCGAAAACGGGTACGTGGGAACGTACATCAAGCTCGATGCGCCGGGGGATGTGACCGTTAGCGCGCAGGCTTCGGGTCTGGCCGGCGGGGGCGTCGACCCGAATATGAACATTGTGATCGCCGATACGACGGCGGGCTTCGATGTGACATCGGGTTTCAACAGCTACTCGCATACGTTTTCGTTGCCGGCCGGCACTTATTTCGTGCGGACCGAATTCAATAACGACGTGCCGGCGGTTAATCGCCAACTCACGGTCCGCGATCTCAGCGTTACTGGCGCCACGGTGGAGAACACCGCGACCCAAGCCACGAACGATGGCTACGCGCTCGCAGCGGCGGATACTTACGTCGACAACTTCCGCAAAGGGGCCGCGCATGTGACGATGGCGAACGCAGTGCCTGGATCGACGGTGCACGTGAAATTAAAGCAACACGACTTTAACTTCGGGACCGAAGTCGGCGGCACGAACACGGCGGCGAGTGTGAATACGTATCTCAACAATCCCAATTACACGAATTTCTTGCTGCAATACTTCAACACGGTTACGCAGGGCAACGCCGGTAAATGGCAGAGCAACGAAAATACGCGGAATGTGCTCACGATGGGCGGGACCGACCGCATCATGCAATTCGCGCAGGCGAATGGTCTTCGGGACCGGGAGCATAACTTGATATGGGGCCAGCAGCAGCCCACGTTCGTTAACACCGATCTTACGAATGCGCAGTCATCGAATCCGACGACTGCGGCGGCGGCGAAGACCGATCTGAGCAATGCGATCACGAGTCGAATTGGGTATTACGTGGGTAACGGCAGCGCGACTGATCGAACCAAGAACTACATGGAGATGGATGTCCTTAACGAGGAGATGCATCAGCCCTCTTATTGGAACGTCTATGGGGCTACGGGCGTCGCGAATATTTTTAACCAGGTGGCGACGGCCGTGAGCAACGCCGGCGCGAATACCCGGCTCGCGCTGAACGAATACAACGTGCTGCAGTTTGGAAACGATAGTTACGGGAATTGGTACCGGCACGACGTCGAAGCGGTCAAGAATGCCGGGGGTGCGATTAGCGCGATCGGCGTTCAGTATTATCCGACGCACGCGTCGGGAACTAATGACCACAGTCCCTCGCGCATTACGCAGACATTGGAGAATTTGGCCGTTACAGGGCTGCCGATTTCGCTGACCGAGTTCGGCGTTCAGAACAGTCAGAGCGGCGTCGCGGCAACGACGCCCGCGCTAGCGGCGCAATATCTCACCGATACGATGCGGCTGACGTTCGGTAATCCGAATGTCACAACGTTCGACATGTGGGGTTTTTGGGCCAACGACATGTGGAGCCAAGCGCCGAATGCAGCGCTGTTGGATGCGAACTTTAATCTGACGGCGCCGGGGCTGGCATTCACGCAACTAATGTCTCAATGGTCGACCGACGTGACGCTGCCTGTGGATCAAAATGGGAACATCGATTTCACCGGCTTTTATGGGGATTATGACGTGACGGTCGCGGGGCAGACGTATCATTTGTCACTCGATAAAGGCGACACGACTTACGCGCTAACGATCCATTCCGGTGATTTCAACGGCGATGGCGTGGTCGACATGGCAGACTACACCCTGTGGCGAAATACGATGGGGTCGACGACCGATCTGCGGGCCGATGCGAATGGCGACGGCACCGTGAATGACGCAGACTACGGCATATGGCGTTCGTTCTTCGGTACGTCGTACGCAGGCGGGGCATTGGCTGCAGGCGCGGCGGTGCCGGAGCCGGCGAGCTGCGCGCTTTGCCTGGCAGCTTTTTGGGGCATATTTGTAGTGGGCCGGTGGCGGCGGCTATAGGCAGCGACAATAATCGACTTGCTGATTCGGAATAGCCCCGTATCTACGACGACGTTGGACCCGCAGGCCGCTGGCGTATTTGAGCGGCGTTCTTTGCCGACTCGGAGCGGGCTGCGTTCGGACTCAGGGCTGTGCCTTTACACCGTCTCATTGTTCGTTTTGGAACAACCAACGCTATGTTCAGATCGCAAATTAAGATGCCGACGTTCGCCATCTTGCTCTGGGTCGTTTGCGGTGCCATCGCCGTGGCAGAAAGCTCGTCGGCCGATGCGAAGTTAGAGGCGACTCCGCATAAGCCGGAGGTGCTAGAGTCCGACGGCAAATTGCGGCTAGAGTTTGGCGAGGAGCGCGTGGTTTTGCCGCGCGGGCTGCAGCCTTCGATGCTCGTGACCCATTCGGGGGCGATCGTTCTGCAGGGGCAAGTTCCCGAGAAGTCGCTTCCTTCGAACCGCATGGCATATCCGTGGGCGATGTCGACGCGGGTGTCGCGGGACGGCGGATTGAACTGGACCGATAATCCGCTTAAGCAGGGTGAGAATGGTTTGGATATGGAGGGCGGGATCGTTCAGTTGCGCGATGGGACGATATTGTCGCTCGATACGTACATTGTTCCCGGCGAGCGGCCGGAGGAAGGCGTCGGGCAGCTTTACACGTCGCACGACGATTGGCGAACAGTATCGGGGCCGACGGATGTTGTGTTCGAGCTTCCGGGAATTGAGTTTTATGGTTCGAGTGACGACGGCGGTCGGCCGCATGCTGCGCAGCGGCTGCATCGGCGTATTCTCGAGATGCCCAACGGTGATTTGCTGTGCACATTTTATGGCTGGTTGAAGGGGGACGATTCGCCGAGTACCTATCGGCCGACGATGAAAAAGTCGCGGGTGATGCTCGCCCGGTCGAGCGACAAAGGGTTGCATTGGAAGCTCCTGGCATCGATTGCGGCGGATGGGGCGATCGGAACCGAAGGATTTGGCGAGCCGGTGATTTGCCGGGTGAGCAAGGGGCCGCACGCGGGGCGGCTGATATGCTTGATGCGCACCGGGCGGGAGCTTCGTGAATCGCATTCTGACGACGGCGGATCGACATGGAGTGCCCATGCCGCGCGGGTGTTTGCCGGCCTCGACGTTTATAAGACGGAGCTGTGGACAAAGATGCTCCGCGGCGCCAAAGATTTTTCGGGTAAGCCGCTGGATGAAAACAATCCGGAGGAACTGCGCGGGGCGGTGGTCGATCCGGACCTCATCGAGCTGCGCAGCGGAGTGTTGGTGGCAGCGTTCGGTGTGCGAGTTCCGCAGAAGTTGTGCTGGCAACATCCGGAGCACCCGTGGAATGGCAATTACCTGGCGTTTAGCCGAGACCACGGCGACTCATGGAGCACGGTCGTGCGTATGACATCGGGCGTTCTTACGACGCACTACATGGCGGCCGAGGAAACGCCGCGTGATAACGAGTTGTACGTGACGTACGATCTTGGCGGTTGGAGCAAGGGAATGCGGCGGGATATAGTTGGGCGGTCGGTGAAAGTTTCCGCTGATGCGGATTGACCGTAGGCGCGGTAGCTGTGGGTTATCTTCACTTTTGCAAAATTTGGCGCGCCCCGGTCTTCTGATTAATCCGCAGATGAAGATCACAAAACTCTTCTATCTGCGACATCTGCGGACAAAGAATTCTTCTCAAGAAGTTTTGCAGATCGGTTGCTGCTCCATAACAAACTGGCTGCGAGGGCAATCGTAACCGTCCACAACAAGCTGATCATGAGCTTTGCTGTGCGCCAATCGGCAGACGCGTATCCTTCCTCCAAGTAGTTCGGGCCGTACACGAGCCGGGCCACCACGCAGGCGCTGAGCTTGATTGCTACAACCATCATTGCTCCCGCCAGGATGACGGAAGCGGGACGGTCTAGTTTCAGTGACAGCCAAGGGACGAATCCGATCGCTGGGACGACGGAAAAGATCGCCATCAAAGGAAATGGAATGTGGGACTCGATGCTGACAGACATTCCAAACACGACGAATAGCGCTACGTTGAATGCCAGTGCAATTAGTAAGGCTAGCAACCTGCGGCTCCACTCCAATCTCGACCGTGCCGGATCGCCTGGCCGAAAGATTTCGGTCGCGAACCAGGCAGAGGCGATGCCCAGATACAGGCATTTGACGTCGGCGTGTTTGGTCGGGCTGATGACGAGCAACATCGGCAACGGGAGTAACGCCGCAAACGCCCACGGTAGAAACAGTTGTCGCAGGGTGTTCATAGGATGAAAGGAGTGCTTTTTCGTTCCTCTCCGGGTGTCGTCGCGAGGGCGCACGATGGAGTCGGTAAAACGTTGAGCGATCTTACCCGAATACCATTTTGGTCTCCGGGCGACAAACCAGGCAATGACGCGCAGCCAACGCACGGTTAGAGAATCTTTATTAACGCGATCTTGACAATCGACTACATTTGCAGTCTTATGGCTACAGCTATCGTCGATAAGACGGTTTTGGAAAGGTTTTTATGTCGAAAGATGCTGAATCGGCTCCGTTGTCGCCCGCGGAGTGGGAAGTCATGAAGACATTGTGGGACGGTGGGCCGCTCGATGCGCGGGGCGTGTTCGCAGCGCTTCCCGGCGGGCGGAAGTGGGCGTTTCAGACGGTGAAGACGTTGCTCAGCCGGATGGTAGTGAAGGGGGCGGTGGCGTACGACCAGGTGGGGAACTCCTATTTGTATCGGGCAGCCGTGGCTCGGGAGGAGCTGACGCGGCATGAGGTGCAGAGTGTGCTGGATCGCGTCGTGGGGGCAGCGGTGTCGCCGGTATTGGCTCATTTTATTGATGAGGCCAACCTGAGCGATGAGGAAATTCAGAAGCTCAAGCGGCTTTTGGATGAGAAGCGGAACAAGCGGTCGGGCGGCAAAGGGCGACGGGGGAAATAACTCATGATCGGCATCGAGCAATTTGCGGTGCGGTGGTTGAACTGGGCGATTGCGGCGAGCTGGCAGGTCGGGCTGCTGGTTTGTCTCATTGCGGTACTGACGTTCTTGTTGCGCGGCGCTTCGGCGCGGCTTCGATACGGGTTGTGGCTGCTCGTACTGCTCAAGGTTTTCCTGCCGACGACGCTGTCAGTGTCGTGGGGCGTGGGGCATTGGGGGGTGACACCGATTGCTGCGCTCACGAAGGCGACGAGTGACGCATTAGAACCAGTGGCGGATGAATCTGGCGAGATCGGTCAAAAGACTCTATCAGTCGGCGAGCGTGTTGCAGACGTGCTTTCGGGTGGATCGCCGACATTCTCACTGGCCCGTGTGGTGTTCGCGGTCTGGGCTGCGGGCTGCGTGGCGTTGTGGTTGGCAGTGGGTTGGCGCTACTGGCGACTGACGCAGACGACACATGCCATGCGGCAGATTGATGAAGGGCCGGTACGTGTTGAAATCGAGCGCCTCGCGGAGCAGTTGGCGATGCGAAGTGCACCCGAGGTGTACGCCACAGAGCAGTCGGTCAGCCCGATGTTGATCGGGGTGTTTAGTCCGAAGATTGTGTTGCCGGAGAGTTTCTTGAATCGGCTCAGCGCCGAAGAACTGCAGATGATTCTTGCCCATGAGCTCGTGCATTGGCGAAGGCGCGATACGTGGGTCGGGTGGCTGCAGGTGTTCGTGCAAGGGTTGTTTTGGTTTCATCCGCTGGTGTGGTTTGCGAACGCGCGGATCCGGCATGAGCGCGAGTGTGCGTGCGATGAAACCGTGCTCCGCGAGGGGCGCTGCGATCGGGATGGTTATGGCGAAACGATTATCCGAGTGCTGGCCGCTGCCCGAGGTCGGAGCTTGGTGATGGCAAATATGGCGGGCATTTTTGAGCGGGGCTCGCTGTTACAGATTCGACTGGAGGAGATTATGAGTTTCGATCCGAACAAGCGGCGTTTTGGTTGGCTGTCGCGAGCCTTGCTGATCGCCGTGGCGCTGGTGCTGCTGCCGATGGCGGCGACGCGCGTGCAGGCAGACAAGCCGGGCGACGCGACTGCGGTTGCGGCGAAAGCAACCGAGCGGCCGAAGACGAATTGGCCAACGATTGTGGAGACGTCACCCAAGATTGGTGCGACGGAGGTGGACCCGGCCACGAAGGAGATTTCCGTTACGTTTGACCGCGATATGGGCGGCGGTATGAGCTGGACGGGCGGCGGGCCCGAATTTCCGACGTCGCCGGAAGGCAGCAAAGCGACTTGGAAAGACAAACGCACCTGCGTGCTGCCGGTGCAGCTCAAGGGGGAGTCGTACTATCGAGTGGGTATCAACTCGACTAAATATCGGAATTTCCAGAGCGAGCAAGGCGTGCCGGCAGAAACGACGGCGATTTTCTTCACCACGGTTGGAGCCAAGGCCCCTCTGACGAACCGGGTGCGCGTGCCGAAGCTTACCAAGAGTGTGCCTGAAATCGGCGCAAAGGACGTAAAGCCGGCGCTCAAGGTGCTTTCGGTCACCTTTGACATGCCGATGGGCGAGGGAATGTCGTTCACAGGCGGCGGGCCGACTTTTCCGGGGACTGAGAGCGGAAGGCCGCAATGGTCGAAGGATGGGCGGACGTGCACGATGGCGATAGCGCTGGAGGCCGGCAAGAAATATGAGCTCGGTCTGAACAGCTTCACGCACAAGAATTTCACGAGCAAATGGGGCGTGCCGCTCGAGCCCGTGCAGTTCACGTTTACGACGGAGGGGTACAAAGAAGGTGCGGAAGGAACGACCGCAGAGACAAGCGGCAAGTAGAAGCGGACAAGGCCGTGTTAATGAGAAAAGTGGTACGCGCGAATTACCACGTTGAATCGCGTCCATGAGGGCGATTTAGATGTAGCGGATTCAGCACTCGTTCGAATGCAGCCGTGTCCCAAATATCGCAGCGGATGAGCTGCGCATGGTTTTTGTCGACGATCATTTCGCCGCAACCGAAGCAAAGGAGGATCTCATATTCGTCAGTCCCATCGCTACCGACGAGAGCCCAATCTGCGTGAAAGCCACCGCACATCTTAATACCAATAAACGGCACAAACGATGTTCTTGCCGCGAGCAGACTTCGCACTTGCTCCATCGAAGTGGCTGTCACAACAATCGGCTTCGAATAAAATAGCTCTTTTCCGACTTCGACGATTTCCTTCGAATCCCTCTCGCTGTCAAAGAGATCTCTTTCGAATGCGGAGTGCGGAAGGCCTTCGTATATCTTTGTGGACGTGAAGCGGCGAACTGCCTCCGCAAACTTATCGAACTCTGCGAAAGATTCTGCGTCTTCGCGCCCGCGCTTGTCGAGGTGCGGATTATAGACGTAGGCACTCGCCGGTGGCGGACCCTTTCCAGCATGCCGCGTTGAGTCATCGCAACCGAAACAGTAACTTAAAGCGATCTCAACGAGCAAGAGGTTTCGATAGTTCTTCCAACTATTCAACATTACCGCAGCCTTGGGCTCGCTTCTGCTGCCGTCTCTCAACACAACGTCTTGAACGCTCGGTCTAAGTCCTTAATCAAATCTTCTGGTTCCTCTAAACCAATGTTGAACCGCACTAAGTGCCGCCCGTAGTTGCGGTGTTCGCGGCCGAGGCCAGCGTAGGCCATCACCAAACTCGTAACGCCGCCCCAGCTGTAGCCGATTTTGAAGAGTTGCAGTGCTTCGACGAAGCGGACGATGCGTTCGACCGGGACGTCGTCTTTAAACACGATCGAGAAGACGCTGGCGGAACCGGTGAAGTCGCGCTTCCAGATGTCGTGGCCGGGGCAGTCGGGCAGGGCGGGGTGGAGGACGAGGGCGATTTCGGGGCGCTTCTTAAGCCAGTTCGCGATCGTGAGCGCGGATTGTTCGAGGTGTTTGAGGCGGATGCCGAGGGTTTGCAGGCCGCGGAGGGCTTGGCCGCTGTCGTCGGGGGAGACGGCCATCCCGAGGAGTCGAAAGGTTTTGCCGACCGCGCGCATCGTGGCTTCGTCGCGGACAGAGACGCTGCCGAGCAATAAGTCGCTGTGGCCGCCGACGTATTTAGTGAGCGCCTGCATGCTGATGTCGACGCCGTGAGCGAAGGCGTCGAACAGGACGCCGGCGGCATAGGTGTTGTCGATCGCGACAGGGATTTTGTGCGGGCGTGCAGCGGCGACGATCGCGGGAATGTCTTGCACTTCCATCGTGATCGAGCCAGGGCTCTCGGTCCAAATAAGATGTGTGTTCGGGCGAATAAGCTTCGCGATGCGGGCACCGATCATCGGGTCATATGATTCGACTTCGACGCCGAGCGGGGCGAGGAGGTCGTCGGCGATTTCGCGGCTGTTGCCGTAGGCGCTTTCGCACATGAGGATGTGCGACCCAGCGCGGGCGTACACGAGATAGATGAGCGCGATGGCCGCCTGGCCGCTGGGGACGATGAACGTGTACTTCGCCTTTTCGATCTCGGCGATGCGCGCGCCGAGTTTCAGTGTTGTAGGCGTGCCGTAGATGCCGTAGGTGTACGGGCCGCCGGGGCGCCAGCCTTGGTAGGCTTCGGCGAGCGTATCGAAGACCGTCGTCGAGGCGTGGTAGATGGGCGTGGTGAGGGATCGGAAGCCGGCGGGCGGTTCGGCTTTGGAGTGGATAAGGCGCGTGCGCCAGTGAGATACAGACTCTTCTGGTGAGGCGGGTGCGGGATCGTCGGCCATGGATTGGTGAAAGTTCGGGTGCTGTGGGAGCGTGTCGGGCCGCGGATTGCGGTAGTTAATGAGAGTAAACGAGTATTGGGTTCCTGGCCTAGTGGCCAGACGTTAAGAGGCAAAAGTCAGCTTAGTAGTTCGGTGTTTAAGCAGTGCTGGACGTGATTTAGAGCCGTTTGGTTAGCCGTCACCATTAATTCTGTCGGTTTTTAGTTCTTTTTGCTAGAATGACAGGCTCTGCGTCGAGGGACACGGCCAAAGGATCTCGCCGACGACGCAACGCGTTTTCGCAACGTTGAAGATCGACGTACTTGCGAATCTGCTCGCTCTTCAATTTGGGCTGGGGGACTTTCTTATGAGTCGCTTCTTGCGATGCGGTTTGCACGTTTTTGTTGCGCTGGCGGTCATTCAAATCATCCAGTTGGATGCCGCGCGAGCGCAGCTCGTGAACCGCGACTGGAACACCGGGAACGGATTTTGGAACGTGGCAGGCAATTGGACTCCGACGACCTCGGCGCCGGATAACGGAACGCCGGTTGGAGTCACTTATAACGTGCAGATTGGCAACCTGCCTGTGGCAGCGAACGCGGCGGTGACATTCGTGCCCGTGAGCGGCACGAGCGACACGGTGCAGACGCTCATAGTGAGCGGCGGCGCCGATTTCGTAACCAACGGCAATCAGATGATCACGAACGGGCTGACGACCATCACCGGCGCAAGCTCGACGATTCGCGTCGACCCTCATACTGTGCCGACAACTGCTGCGCTGCAGCTATTTGATCTCGATGTGACGGGCGGCGGAGCGCTGCAGATGAACGGCGGCATCGCGGCGGTGTCGTCAGATATGGATGTCACATCGACGGGCATCGTTTCGGGCTTTGGCACGCTCAACGTTGGCGACACGGATGCGGTTGTCGAGAAAGCGTTTCAGAACTCGGGGCTGATTCAAGTGGCCGGAACGGCCGCGAGCCCCGGCTTCCTCACGATTCACGCCAATGGCAACGGCGGCGGGGTATTCGACACGATCGACCTGGATGGCGACAACGACCAAGGCGACATCAACGTCTCGAATGCTAACGCTAATCTGCAGGCAGACACGCTGACGCTTGTGGTCGACGGACCGCTAAGCGACGCGCTCGGCGGCGGCGCGACGAGCAGTGTGCTGTCAATTGGCCAGCGCGATACGGTGACGTTCAACAAGGATTTTACGACCGCCGCCAACTTCGCGGTGACGATGGACGGTGGCAACGCCACGGCAACGCTCAACGGCCCGGGGGCGATTACAGATATCCAGTCGACCACGTTTACGATCACGAATAAGGCCCTCATCACAAACAACATGGCGTTCACGGGCACGGCGAACACGATCACTTTGAACGCCGGTTCGTCGCTGGAGTTGGCCGGCACGGTGACGATGCTGGATGCGTCCACATTGGCCGTGCCCAGCTCGACCTCGGAACTGATTATCAGCGGCAGCACGACCGTGACCGAGGTCACGGGAGACTTCGATTGGGATGGAGCGGGGACCGCGACGACGACCGTCAAAGGCACCGGCCAGCTGACGCTGAACGTCAGTCACGTGGATGTGACGAACGATTTGTACGGCGGAACGCTCAACCTGGACGACGACGGCGATGTGACGGTGAACAACGTGGCCAATGTGTGGACGATGGCCGGGACGATTCACAAGCGCAATGCGGGCATTTCGACCGTGGGCGGGGATGCGGTCAATGTGTCGGCAGGGATCGTGACCGTTGACGCGGGGGGCACACTGTCTATGCCAGTGACCACCCTGGGCGCGGGCAGTACCGTCACGGTGAACGGAACGTTGGCTCTCGGCGGTGGGTCCGTGCTCGCGGGACCGACGTCGATTACCGGCACAGGCACGCTGCGGATGATCGGCACCTCGACCGTGACGAACAACACGACGATCAATACCACCTCGTTTGATTGGGACGGTTCGGGCGCCGGGACGCTGCAAACGATCAACGACAGCGTCGTATTCACGGTTAATTCCACGACGTGGGATGCCGATGACGCGGGCGATGTGGATGACCCGATTAACATTGGCGGCATCGGAGGTACGCTGGCCGTAAACAATGTGCCTAACTGGACGATGACCCGCACGCTCACGACCAACACGGCCGCATCGGGAATTACGTCGCTTAACGGCAATTCCCGCATGATCCTGAGCGGGGCCCTTGCCGTCTGGAATGCCAACGGCCAAACGGCTGTGAACGCGCCGGTTACATTCGGCACGAGTTCTACAGCCAACATCGCGGCTGCCGGGTTCATTCGCTTGAATGGAGGCGATGCGGTATCGAACTTCAATCGGATTGAAGGCGCGACGATCAACGGGCCCGGCGCACTGATTTCGATCAATACCCACGAACTGCGCGGGTTCGGAACCATCAACGCTCCAATCACTTTCCAGAACGCGTCTGCTTTACGGGCCGACGACGGGACGCTGACTATCGGCGGGACTATTAACGAAGCGACGACGATTGGCACGGCCGACAACGACGGCACGCTCAACGTCGTGAATGCGTGGAATTCGAACGTAGCATTGAACGTGGTCCTGAATGGTGGCGTGCTCCAGGGCGGAGCCATCACCGTGGCGAACGCGAACGGGATCAAAGGGCAGGGGTTGGTATCGTCGCGCGTCATCAACAATACCCGGCTCGAGGCGAACGTGGCCGCAGGCACGCTCGTATTCGAGACCGCGGCCAACGACAACGATTGGGACGGAGCAGGAAACATTGGCCTGCTCGCAGCCTCGAACGGCGGCACGCTCGAAGTGCGCGATAATGCCACGTTTACCTACGGCGGCACCGTTACGGCGACCGGCGGCAGCAAAGTGTACGCGAAGGGGTTTGGTTTCAACTTCGCGACGACCTCAGCAATCAACCTCACGGCCTCGACACTGCAAACCGACGAAAGCTCGGATTTCAACGGACCAATTAACGTAGCGGCCGGCGGCGATTCAACAATCAACGTGCAAGTAAACCGCTTCCTGACGATCCACTCGACGAGCACCGTCTCGCTCGGCGGCAACTTGAAGCTCATAACAAACAACGGTGAGATCCAGGCCGGCGCTACGTTTAGCGGCGCGGGCGCACTTATCATCCCGGCTGGCAGTCACGTGATTCCCGACGCGGGCGCAAACATCAACGTGCTGCTCGCTGTCGAAGGCACCCTTCGACCTTCGGGCTTTAATACGGTCGGCAGCGAGACGGTCAAGGATTATCAGCAGACGGACACGGGTCTCGTGGAGTTTGAGCTCATGGGCCTGCTGCTCAACCAATACGACCGCCTAACCGTCACCGACGTGGCTCAACTCGGCGGCCACCTCAACGTCGATATCGATGGCGCGTTCATACCTGCGCTGGGCAACACGTTCAACATTATCTCCGCTCCAGGCGGCGTTCTCGGGACGTTTTCCAACATCGATGTCTCCGGCATGCCGGCGGGGCTCACGTTCAAGGTGAACTACTTGGCGACCTCCGTGCAGCTGCAAGTCGTCAACAAGGCGTTGTTTTCTGCCGACTTCGACGACGATGGCGATGTCGACTCGACCGACTACGCAATTTGGCGCAACGCATTCGGCCTCAATCAACTCGGCGACGCGAACGGCGACAATCTTACGGACATGCGCGACTACGTGCTGTGGCGGAAGCAGTTGGGCAGCCATTCCGGGGCTGGCTCTGGGGCAGGAAGCGCGGCCAACGTGCCGGAACCAAGTGCTGTGCTTCTTTGTCTGGTGGCGGCGACAATGCTGCTTAGCCGGCACGCGAAGTAATCGCCGAGTTCACAAAGTAGTTTACACAGCTGATTTATCGCCTTTTCTGCGAGAATTTCGGTCGCTGTTAAACCTTGTGGGATTTGCCGCTCCGAGCGCGGATGCCGGATATTCGCTTAAGTGCGATATTTCAGTTCGTCGAATGCCCGCCGCGTCGATGCCAAACGATGGGACGATGGACTGTCTCCTCACGACAAAATCCCACGATCAAAATCGCCCAACGGAGGGGCGCGGCACATGATTGCCTTACTTCGCGCGACCGGCGCCGCCGGTCTGATGTTCGCAATGGCCTGCGGGTCCGTTGCATCGGACAATACAGTTTCGGCTAATTACACGTCGCCCGAATGGCAAGAGACGTGTTCGTTGCCGAGCGTTACGGCCGGCTCAAAGGTGATTCACGACGAGCAGGTAACGCCCGTGGGTGACGACGAGGCCGCCGAGAAGGCCGACAAACCTGCAGCGAGTGAAGGCTGCCGCGGCTGCGATTCCGGCCCGTCGTTTTGCAGCTGCTGGTGCGGACCAACCTGCTATGCGAGCGTGGGCACCGTGATCCTGCACCGTTCGCGGCCGGATTCGGCCGTGATTGCGACGCCTCCCACAGGTACGCTCGGCACCCTGGTCAACGCGAGCGATTTGAACAACTTCGGCTGGGACAACGGCGTGGATGCCACGGTTGGCACCCGCATGTCCAACGGCCTGATTGTTGAAGGACGCTTTTTCAACGATGAGTCGGCGCAGGCAACTTCCGCGGTCGATGGCGTTACCACATTCCGGATCGCGGGCATCGGCGTGACGGTCCTCGGCGGCGGTAACCTCGCCAATACGTACAACACCGACCTGGACAGCGGCGAACTGAACGTCGGCACGGCGGTCACGCCCGGCTGCACATTCTTCACCGGCTTCCGCTGGATCGAACTGCACGACCAGTTGCACATTGGCCTCCAGGGCACCGGTTTGAATATTGCGACCTGGGATGAAAACAATCACATGTACGGCGGACAGATCGGCACCAACATTCTGTTCACGAACCCGTGCAGCCCGTTCCAATTTACTGGCACGCTTAAGGCCGGCGCTTTTGGCGATGTTGCCGACAATGACTTCACTTCAAGCGTAGTAAACTCCACCCGTAGTCACGACAATGAGCTCTCGTTCGTGGGTGAAGTCGACTTCACGGCCCTGTACCACGTTACGCAGCACGTTGGCGTATACGGCGGCTACCAAGTGATGTGGATCGACGACGTCGCGATCGCAGGCGACCAGGCCCCGACGACCGTTCAAGTCGCTGGCGGAACGTCGAGCCCGATTAACACCAACGGCCGCGTGGTTTACGATGGCGT
>JABDGM010000071.1 GCA_013286045.1 Planctomycetota bacterium
CGATCGCATTTTTAGGCCCGGAGCGGAATGTCCGGGGTTTGGTATTCGACGTATGATCTTGTCGCAAGATCACGCCGGTCGCTAATCCAGCACCCTTTTCCCCTCGCGCTGCTCATGAAGGACGGTGTCGCACCGCGATCGAAGCAATCCCGCAGCCAAGCGCTGCGGCGTGCGATGCTGATGGCGAATATCAACGCGGGCCTGTGGGCGATCGGGAATGGGCTCGTTTCTACGACGCTCGTTTTCTATCTTGCGGTGGAGCTAGGGGCTGCTGGGGTTGCGGCGAGCTGCGTTTTGGCGGCGCCTCGGTTCGCGGGGCTGTTGCGGTTGGGCGTGCCGGCGCTGATGGCGCGAGTGAAGGCGCGAAAAAAGTTGTGCCTCGCTTCGTACGCGCTCAGCAGCGTGATTCTGTGGACTGTTCCGCTCGCCGCCGCGTTTGAGAATCGAGCGCCGACCGGCGTTGCGATCGCGGTGCTAGTGTTAGCGTGGTGTCTATATCATCTCACCGAGTTTTGTGGCACCGTGACGCTGTGGTCGTGGCTGGGCGACTTGATGCCGGCGCGGATTCGCGGACGGCTCATCGGGCGGCGTGAAGCGTGGCTCACGGGTGGAAGAGTTTTGGGGATCGCCGCGAGCGTCGGGCTTGGTTACTTGTGGAAAATACTCATGCCGCACCCAAAGAATTGGCAACCGCTCGCGCTGTGCGCATCGATCGGCGCATTCCTGATGTTGATCTCGGTCTTGCCGCTGGTCTTTATGGTCGATCCACCGCGCGCGGCGAGTGCGGTGCCGCGGACGCCCTGGCGAGCACTTTGGAAGGCATTTGTTGACCCAGCGTATCGAAGATTATTGAACTTCTATTTTTGGTTCTCGATCGCGAACGGCATAACAGGAACTGCGCAAGAACTTTACCCAGCCCGAGTGCTCAATATTTCGTACGAGGTGCGGCAACTCCTGCAAGGCGGCTTGCGCGGTGGCCAACTCATGTTCGCGCCTTGGGTCGGCCGGCTTGTGGATGCGTGCGGAAATCGGCCGGTAATGGTAATCAGTCAGGCAATCGTGGCGACAGGATTGCTGTTCTATTTGGCGGCGACGCCGGCGCAGCCGTGGTGGATCGTTGGCGCGTTTGTTGTGTGGATAGCCTACGTCGGACTGAACGTCGGGCTCGATAACGTCAAGCTGAAGCTGGCCCCTGCGGATAACAATGCGCCGCACATCGCCGTGTATTACGCGGTTGGCGATCTGGCGAATGGCGTGATGCTGATTGTGGGAGGTTTGATTTACGACTGGCTGACGGCGAAAGGCTCGCCGGCCGGTTCACGCTATTTCGAGTTGTTCGCAATTGGCTTTGGGGCCCGCGTGTTGGTGGTGCCGCTTGTGGCGTGGTTGATTGAGCCGGGTGCGCGGCGAGTGCGAGAGATCGTCGATTTTAAGTGAATTGGCACGTCGGACAGTGTCAGGCACAGTCTGACTTACGCGGGTTCGTCGCGAGGTTCGCCTATTCGCTCGCCGAGATTTCCGTAGCGATGGTAAATGTGCGAGACGCTTTGTTCGCGGACATACCACAGGAGTTCGATGCGGCCGTCGTGGGAAACGGGCGTATCGGCGATGTACTGTAGCGACGCAGCAGCTGCGATGCGGATGCCGTTGGGCACGCGGTCGGGCGCGGCGTAACGGATGCGTGCGACCTGACCGGAAACGATGGCGGCAGCGAGCACGTCATCATCTTCGTCGATGAATTCAATGGCGCCGGCCCAGGAGTGTGTGAGCTCTTCGAGAAGGCCAACGGCTTCGGATGCCCTCGCGGAAAGCGATAGTGGTGAGCTGATGATTGCTCGAGCACCCACGGCGCGGGCAGCTGCGGTGCGGCAAAAGATGTCGGCGAGCGTGTCGTCACTCGTGATGCGTATTCGGAGCGGCTCGACCGGCAGGTAGCGGCGGAAATTGTCTTCGCCGAGCAGGCGAAAGTGGTCGTGGGCGATGTTGAACTCGGCGCGCGCCCAGTGATCGTAACTGGTAATTGCGCCGAGGACGCTGCGGATTTCGGCCTCGACTTCCGAGGCAACATTTTCAGCGTGCTCGACCAACGTGCGATAAAAATCTTGCAAGAGCTCCGGACGCGGTGCGCCTGTTGCCGGCGCCGCAAGGATAGAGGGTGTCGACGGCGACGATGACTCAAGCCGCTCGGCATCTTCAGAGGCAAAGGCAGGATGCTCCAGCGCGGTCTCGGTGATTCGCATCAGAGGGACGACGTAGTTCGGGCTGCCGGCTTTGATTCCGGGGCCGACGCTGCTTTTGCCGATGCCGCCGAACGGTTGGCGGAGGACGATCGCACCCGTGGTGGGACGATTGATGTAGAGGTTGCCGGCGCGGATGCGGCTGCACCACAGTTGTTGCTCGCGGTCGTCGAGGCTTTCGAGGCCGGAGGTGAGGCCGTAGCCGGTCGCGTTGACGAGGTCGATCGCGTGGTCGAGGTTCTGGGCTTCCATCACGCCGAGCACGGGGCCGAAGAGTTCGGTGCAGTGAGTGAAGCTGTTGTTTTGAACGCCCCATTTCACGCCGGGGCTCACCAAGTGCGGGTTGCCACTGACGTGGAGCCGCGGCATGACAGCCCACTCTTCGCCGGGCTCGAGTTCTTTGAGGCCGGTTTCGAGCACACCCGACGGCGGGCGGATGAGCGGGCCGATTTTCGTCGACAGTTCCCAGGCGGAGCCGGCGCGGAGGCTTTCCACGGCATCGCAAAACGCGGCACGGAACCCGGCGTCGTGATAGACCTCGCTTTCAAGAATGAGCAGCGACGTGGCGGAGCATTTTTGGCCACTGTGACTGAACGCGCTGTGGAGCACATTCTTAATTGCCTGGTCGCGGTCGGAAAGTGCGGTGACGATCGTGACGTTCTTGCCGCCGGTTTCGGCGAGAAGGTGAATCGTGGGCTTGGTGCGGAGCATTTCGGCAGCAGTTTCGGTGCCGCCGGTGAGGATGACGGCATTGACACCCGAGTGCGAGACGAGCTTTGCTCCGATCGTGCCGCCACTGCACGGCGCGAATTGCAGCGCCGTTTGCGGGACGCCTGCACGCCAGAAGCATTCGCCTAGCTTGTAGGCGATCAGGACTGTGTCGGACGCCGGCTTGAGGATGACGTTGTTGCCAGCGGCGAGGGCTGCGGCGACGCCGCCGCAGGGAATCGCGAGCGGAAAGTTCCAGGGGGAGACGACGACAACGACGCCGCGGCCAGTGGCGGAGACGTCAGGCAAGTTGTGAAAAAACTCGGCGCTGTCGGCGTAGAAGCGGCAGAAGTCGATGGCTTCGGAGACTTCGGGGTCGCTTTCGGTGAGGACTTTGCCCCCTTCGGCGAGCATTGCGCCCATGAGGTCGCCGCGGGCGGCGGCAAGTTCCTCGGCAGCGCGGTGTAGGATCGCGACGCGTTCCGACTGAGGCAGACGTCGCCAGCCAGTTGGGTCTTCGCGAGCGATCGACACTGCGCAATTGATGTCGGCTTCCGTAGCTTGGCGATAGCGGGCGACGACAGTGCCGGGACGCGAAGGATCGAGCGAGTCGCGAAGTTGGCGATCGTTGGTGATTTGCTCGCCGCCAAGGGAAATAGGAATGTCCACTGCACTTGAGGAGTGGAGGTCGCGCCAGTTGGCGATGATTGAATCTGCCCAGCTGCTGTTTTGCGTGAGAGACCAGTCGGTGTCTGGTTCGTTGCGGAAAGATTCGTATCCCCTGCCCTTTCCGAGCATTTGCGTACCGCGCGAGTTGGCGGTATTACCTGCAGCGGAGCCTGGCCCGGAGGATCTATGACCGTGGGCTGCTCGGAGGTTACGGTTTTGCGAACGTCGCGGCGCACTGCTCACCGTGTTTCGGCACCCGTACGCCTCAACAAACTGCTGGGCGAGCGTGTTCCATTCCGAGCTGTCGACTTCGATGTTGAAGGCGTAGCGGAGATAGTTATCGGGACCGGTGTTCTCGTCGAGGCGGCGGACTAGGTAGCCGATGGCGTTGGTGAAGTCTTCCTGTTTGCAAGCCGGGGCGTAGAGGAGCATGTTGCCGGTTAGCTCGACGAGCGCCCGGCGTTGGTGGTTGGCCATGCCTTCGAGCATTTCGAATTGCACACGATCGAGGGCGTTCGCCTTGGTAGCGAGGACGAGGCCATAGGAGAGCGTGAACAGATTGTGCGATGCGATACCGAGGCGGACGGCTGCAAGATTTTCGGGTCGCATCCCTTCTTCAAGCATGCGGAGATAGTTGGCGTCGGTTTCGATTTTGGTTTTGTAAGGGGCTTGGGGCCAGCTATGGAGGCTAGCCTCGACGCGCTCGGCTTCCATGTTCGCGCCCTTCACAATGCGAATTGTGATCGGCGATCCGCCAGCGGCCACGCGATTCCGGGCCCAATCATTGATCCACTGCTGCGTGAGAAACGAATCGGGGAGGTACGCCTGCAAGGCGATGCCGGCCCGGGCCTGTTCGAGTCCGCGACGATCGAGCGTTTGCATGAAGACCTCGGCCGTGAGGGTCTTGTCCCGGTACTCTTCCATATCGAGATAGACGAATTTCGGTACGGTCGTGCCGTCGCGGCGCGTGAATCTAGCTTTCGCGGCGGCGCGATAGAGGAGTTCCAGGCGATCGCATAGCGTATCGATTGTGTGAGCGCGAGCCAGCGTAGAAATCTGCGAGTAGATCGTCGAGATTTTCACCGAGATGACCTCGATCTCGGGTTGCTGCAGCGCGGTGAGGTAACCCTGCAAGCGGCGGCGGGCGTCTTCTTCGCCGAGGAGCGCTTCGCCGAGGTAGTTGACGTTCATCCGCAGGCCTTCGTCTCGGCGGGCACGAAGGTGCTCGGCCAGCAGGTCGCGCTCGGCGGGCAGGATCACGTTCGCCGTCTCCTGCTGCATGTGGGATTTGACGAACGGCATCGCGACGCCAGGCAGGTACGAGCCGAACGACTGAAAGCCGAGGAGGAGCGTGCGATCGATTGGGCTGAAGAAGCGCGGGACACCCTGTACGTCCAAGATATGAATGAGCTGGTCGGCCGAGCGCTGGGCGCGGTGCGAGCGAAACGCCTGGTCGGTGAGTTGCATGAGCGTCGCCTTATCGTGCGGCGACTGCATCATGCGATCGAGCTCGGCCTGCTGGCGGCGCTCTTGTGGGGTTTGAAGCTCGCGTGCGCGACGGCAGAGTTCACGCGCCAGCGCGAGCGTTTGCTGGACTTCGAGCGGGGCGGAGGCGTTACCGTCGCGCGGGGCAGCGTTGAGCAGGCGCTGGACGTCTTCGTGGGTTTGCTCGGCGGTTTTGAAGGGAACGCGCTGGGACATGACAGTGAATTGTCACGTAAATCGGCGGAGAGTCTATGTCGGTTGCGGGGCGGTGACAGATTTGGCGGTCAAGCTAAACCGCGAACGATACCTGCATGCGTGCGGCGAGACAAGCGTTGCCAGTTAGCGGCGGGAGGAGGTGGCCGCGATGCGTTCGGCGAGATAGCGAAGGATATCGCGGATCGAGATCACGCCGGCGAGTTTGCCTTCGAAGAGGATCGGGATGTGCCGATAGCCGCCGACGTGCATTTTGTGCAGTCCGTACGCGATTTTGTCGTTGGTTTCTAGCGTGACGGGATCGGCCGTCATGTATTGCGAGATTGGTTTGTCTTTGAGGCGGGGGGCATCGGTGTTGATCTTCATGAGCGCGTCGCGCTCGCTGAAGATGCCGACGAGCCGGCCGCGGTCGACGACCATTACGCAGCCGATTTCCTTATCGACCATGAGCTTGAGGACCTCGCCGACGGTGGTGTCTGGCGAGACAGATGCGGGCGACTTGGGCCAGAGCCGTTCGATGCGATCGCGAAGCAGGTCGGCTTCGACGCTCGACGCGGGAATATGGCGGCTTAGCTCCGTGAGCGCTTCGCCGCAGGCCTGGCACTCGTCTGTGCCTTCCATGTTCTCGGCTTCGCAGTAGGGGCAGAGGATGGAGCTCATGGGCACCGCGATTTACGATTCTTTGTCAGGCTCAGCCTGACCTACGCCTACGCTACTTCCCAGGTGTCGCCGGAAGCGAAGAGTTTGTCGAGGTCGCCTTTGCCGCGCTCGGCGGTCATTTGTTCGACTTGGTCGTTGATCATTACGTCGTAGCGCGGGCGTTCGACGGCGCGGAACACACCGATCGGTTCCGGGAAGCCATCTTCGTAACGCATGCGGCTGAGGAGGTATGCAAGGCTCGGTTCGGCGGCCTTCTCGTCGTGGAAGAGCAGATCATCTTCCGAGATACCTTTGCCCAGCTCGACGACTTCGGGATTCATGCCGTTGAGGCGGATGCCTTTGTCGCGGTTCTTGCCGAAGATCATCGGCTTGCCGTGTACGAGCTCGAGCGTCGTATCGGCCTTGGTTTCGCGCTCCTTGGCGTAGGCCCAAGCTCCGTCGTTGAAGACGTTGCAGTTTTGGTAGACCTCGACGAACGATACGCCTTGATGCTCGGCGGCCCGCTTGAGCACTTCGCCCAGGTGTTTAATCTCGGTATCGATGGCGCGGGCGACGAACGTGGCTTCGCAGCCGATCGCGATCGAAAGCGGGTGGAGCGGGTTATCAATGGCGCCCATCGGCGTGCTCTTGGTTTTCTTGCCAAGCGGCGACGTAGGCGAGTATTGGCCCTTCGTGAGGCCGTAAATGCGGTTATTGAAGAGGATGATGTTGAGGTCGAGGTTGCGGCGGATGGCGTGCATGAGATGGTTGCCGCCGATCGAGAGACCGTCGCCGTCGCCCGTGATAACCCACACTTGTAGATCGGGGCGAACTGTCTTCAAGCCAGTCGCCACGGCGGGCGCACGGCCGTGGATGGAGTGCATGCCGTACGTATTCATGTAGTACGGAAAGCGGCTGGAGCAGCCGATGCCGGAGATGAATACGATTTTTTCGCGCGGGATGCCGAGCGTGGGCATGATTTTTTTCATTTGCGCGAGGATCGCGTAATCGCCGCAGCCGGGGCACCAGCGCACATCCTGATCGCTGGCGAAGTCGGCGGGCTTCAGAACGGGAAGTGGGAGATCAACGCTCATGGCTAATTATCGCCTTGATGATAATGAATTAATATTTTCTTGGATTAAGTCTTCTCAACCGCCGTGCGAAACCTTTTCCAAAATTGCTTTAACGGGAGCTTCGAGATCGCTCATTTCCGGCGGGGCTTCGGTGCTGGAAAGGTCGCCGCGGAGGACGGCTTCCATTTTGTTCGCAACTTCGGCCACGCTGAATGGTTTGCCTTGCACTTTGTTGAGGCCGATGGCATCGATCAGGTAGATGGCACGAATGATCGTGCGGAGCTGACCGAGGTTGAGTTCGGGAATCAGCACTTTCTTGAAGCGCTTCATGATGTCGCCGAGGTCTTTCGGCAGCGGGTTCACCCAGCGGAGATGGCAATGGCTGACGGCTTTCCCCTTGGCTTGTAAGTTGTGCACGGCCGTGGCGCAGGCGCCGTACGTGCCGCCCCAGCTGAGCACGAGTAGGTCGCCGCTCGCCGGGCCATCGATTTTTTGCGGTGGAATGTCGTTCGCCACGCGGGCGACTTTTTCGGCCCGCAGGTTCACCATGTGCTGGTGATTCGCCGGGTCGTAGCTCACGTTGCCGGTGATATCTTGTTTTTCGAGACCGCCGATGCGGTGCTCCAAGCCCGGTGTGCCGGGAATGGCCCAAGGCCGGGCCAGTCGCTCGTCGCGGCGGTAGGCCAGGAATGTATCGCCGTTGGATGGCCGGCCCGGGTGGGTGATTTCGATTTTCTTGAGGTCCGCGTACTTTGGAATTCGCCAAGGCTCGGAGCCGTTCGCGATGTAGCCGTCCGTGAGCAGCATCACTGGAACCATGTAGCGAACGGCGATCCGCCACGCTTCTTGGGCGACGTCGAAGCAATCGGCTGGGCTGCAGGCGGCGATCACCGGCATCGGGCACTCGCCGTTGCGGCCGAAAATCGCTTGGAACAAGTCGGCTTGTTCAGTTTTGGTCGGCAGACCGGTCGAGGGGCCACCGCGCTGCACGTTGATCACGATCATCGGCAGCTCGGTCATGATCGCGAGGCCGATGCCCTCCCCTTTGAGCGCGATGCCGGGTCCGCTGCTCGCGGTGACGGCCATCGCCCCGGCGAACGCGGCGCCGATCGTCGCGGTCATCGCCGCGATTTCGTCCTCCGCTTGGAACGTGAGGACGTCAAAATTCTTATGCCGGGCGAGCTCTTCCAAAATGCTGCTCGCCGGCGTGATTGGGTACGCGCCGAGGAACAATCGCTTGTTGCTCAATCGAGCGGCGGTCATCAGGCCGTAGGCCAGCGCCGTGTTACCAACAATGCTCGTGTACTTGCCGGGTGTGAGCTTCGCCTTCGGCACGTGGAACTGGGTGTTGATCGCCTCGACCGTTTCGCCGTAGTGGTAGCCGGCCTTGAGCGCGGCGGTATTCGCCTGGGCGATTTCGGGCTTCTTGCCGAACTTGTCTTCGATGTAACGCAGCGTTGGTTCAAGCGGCCGATCGTAGAGCCAGAACACGAGGCCCATCGCGAAGAAGTTGCGGCAGCGGTCCTTTTCCTTTTGGCTCATGTCGAGCCCTTCGACCGCGGCGCGGGTGAGTTTCGTCATCGCCACTTTGTGAAGCCGATACGACTTGAGCGTGCCGTCTTCGAGCGGATTCGTTTCATAGCCGGCCTGGTCGAGGCCTTTGGCCTCGAAGGCGTCGCTGTTAACGATGAGGATGCCGCCGGTGCGGAGGTCGCCGAGGTTGGTG
This sequence comes from Planctomycetota bacterium, assembly GCA_013286045.1. GTDB lineage: Bacteria > Planctomycetota > Planctomycetia > Pirellulales > Lacipirellulaceae > JABDGM01. The sequence continues at coordinate 8,751 of JABDGM010000071.1, forward strand.
GCGAGCGCGGCGGGGTTCATTGCCACCAGCGCGTCGACTGTGTCGCCGGGTGTGTAGATATCCGTACTGGAGAAATGGACTTGGAACCCGGACACGCCAGCGAGGGTGCCCTGTGGCGCGCGGATTTCGGCCGGGAAATCCGGGAACGTCGCGATGTCGTTGCCCATCAGGGCCGACGTGTTGGTGAATTGCGTACCGGCAAGCTGCATGCCGTCACCCGAGTCGCCACAGAACCGAACTGTGGCTTCGTCGAGTGTGTGTATTTCCTTCTCCAAAACTGCGGTAGTAGACATTGCTCGAATCTATCCTCGCCCTCAGTTCCGCACTGAGGAATGTTAGACCAGGCCGTTTCTCTTAATTATTGACAATTGTTGGATGAATGCGGTCGGCCGACAACTTGGGTAGCTTGCGGCCTGTTATTAAGCGCCCTCTCGCTCCTTATTCTTGGACTTGGGATCGGGGGGCTGGTTGTACACGGTTTCGGGAAAATGGTCGACCAGGTAGTGCACGATGCCGTGAACGGCCAGCACGCCCTTGGGTTTTTGTTCGCTATCAACGATCGGCAGATGGCGATAACCACCCTCGGACATCTTGCGAATCGCGTCGCCCACGGTGGCGGAACTCGCAATCGTAGCAGGCGGGCTCGACATGATTTCGCGCACCGATGCCGTAATGCTGATATCGCCAGACATCGCCTTCAGCGCATCGCGCTCGGTGACAATGCCGACGAGCTTCTCGCCTTCGCAGATCAGAACCGAGCCAGTGCGCTGCGCACGAAGAAGTTGCATCACGTTGCCGACGCTGTCGTCGGCCGTTGCTGCCAGCGGTTGGTCGGGGTAAGCGGAACCGACCCCTTCGCTTTCAAGGCTTAGCTGAAAGTCCACGGCAATTCTTCTTGAGGGGTCGCCACGGCGACCAAGTGCACATCATGCGCGAGAAAACATTCGGCGGGATGCACTACCCAGCGGCGTACTATTCAACGCCATAGATCAAATTTACCACGCGAATTGCATCCATTGAACCGCAGAACCCGCGTTTTTTCGCTGAATTATTTAATCGTTACAACCGATTGTAGTCATCTCGCTCCACGAGATGGGTTTTCTTCTCGCCGAGCGAGAGGCCTACATTCCCGGCGGTCGTTCATAAAACTTCGAAAGATCGATACCGCCACGCTGCTCTTCTTCCATGATTTTGAGCCGCGTTTCGAGCTGCTCCAGCCGGCGAGCTAGCTGCGGCAGAAGAGCCTGTTCTTTGCCGACTGGTGTCACTCGCGGTGGTTCCGGATAGCCCAGCTGGCGATTCAGCGACGAAAACAAGTAGAGCGGGTCTTTCTTGCGGTTCGCGAGCGCGATGCGGCCTTCGCGCTCTCCAAAGAGAACAGGTGCGTCATTATTGGTTTCGCGCGGCTCCGGGAGGGTGCTCGATGATGAAGCGCGGGCTGAATGCTCGTTCGCACGTTGGCGCTGCCAATAGTATTCGCTGTGGACATAGATGACGTCCGCAATATCAACCATCCCAATCTGCCGACGTAATTTGCGGATCCAATCGCGCCAGACGCCAGCGAACGCGGGATCTTTGGCGATGGCTTCCATACCGTGGTCGTAACCCAATCGATTGCGGCACAGCACTTCGAATTGGTAGAGAAACAGTCCCTGATGAGTGGGTTCGTTCGCGCGATACTCGGCTTCGCGACGCAAGATTTCCAAGCCGACACGCAAATCGAAGCGTAGCCGTTCGTTCTCCGATTCCTGAACGATGTACGCCTGAAACGGCGTGAAGTAATGCGGCAGCAGGCTCATCGCCGGGCCGAGCACCCCCTCGTGCCGCAGTTCGCCGAGCAAAAAATCGATCGCCAGCGGCAGCTTCGTGGTTGCGAGCACCTCTTCGCGTACTGATTGCAGCACCTCCTGCGCCGGCACGTTCGATTCCAGCCGCTCGGCGAGCGCCCGAAAAAAATGCGCCTGCTCGATGTACTCCTCGCGGCCGAGCGGCGCGAGCGGCGACGGCTGCGGCTCACTGCCCATCGCCGGCCCCTTTGCTGGGAGCGGCGGTCTTCAATCCGTCGCCATGCGAGTCGGCCGCGTCCGCGGCAACCACTTGTCGCGGTTGTTCGTTTTTCAGATAGCGATCGGCGAATGCAAACGCGTGGTCCATCGCGCCTGCATCGAACAGAGCTTGTAAATGCCCCGCGTTCTTGATGGGGTACATTTCCGCCGTGAGGCCGGCCGCTTTGAGTGAACTTACCATTGCGCGTGGGCTCGCAATCGGCACGAGGATGTCATCCTCGCCGCTGAAGAAGTACATCGGAGGATCGTCGGAGCTGATGTACGCGGCCGGCGAGGCGTCGCGGTACATGTCCGGCTTTTCCGCGCGGGTGCCTCCGAGCCAAAAAGCAATCTGCGCGCTATCCGCCGGGATTACGCGAAAGTCGCACGGCGCGCCGCCGGCGAGGACGCACTGAAGGCGGGCGCTCGGCGCGTCCGAAGGAAGGCCAGATTCTTGAAGCGTTTTGTCGTCGAGCGTTCCCAGCAGGGCAACCAGGTGGCCGCCGGCCGAATAGCCAAATCCACCAATTCGTTCTGGATTGATTTTGAACTCTTTCGCATTCGCGCGCATCCAGCGCACGGCGGCCTGGCAGTCGTAAATCTGCGCCGGAAACTTCGATTGCGGCGCCAAGCGGTAGTCGACGGAAATGGCCGTGTATCCGCGCTTTGCGAATTGAGATGAAATTCCAGCTAGCTGGACCCGCGTTCCCATGCGCCACGCGCCGCCGTGAACGATGAGCATCGCTGGAAACGGCCCCGTACCATGGGGCATGTAAACGTCTGCTTCGAGCGGTCCGGTGTCGCGCGTCGCGTACGTGCGACCGTACGACACATCAAACTGGGGCTCATCAGCGTTGGCGATCGAGCCGACGGCGATCAAGATTCCAGCGAAAAGCCATCGCGCGTAAAGCGAGTGCATGCTTCGATCCTTTTTATTGGCCTTTGAATTGGTCGCCATTCGCAGAGTTGGTGGCGCTCGCCCGGTCACCTATAATACGTATCATAGAAGCGAGCAGCGGCCGGGCCTAGTTCGGCGCTTTTCGCAGGAAGGTCTGTATTTCGTGAACAAATCGTTTTCCACCATCGAGCAAGCCATCGAGGCTATTCGCCAAGGGCGGATCATTGTTGTCGTTGACGCAGAAGATCGCGAAAACGAAGGCGATTTTATTTGTGCTGCTTCGCTGGCTACCGCCGAAACGGTCAACTTCATGATCACGATGGGCCGCGGCCAGCTCTGCATGCCGATTCTGCCGGAGACTAGCGATCGGCTCGATCTGCACCCCATGGTGGATACCAACACCGCCCCGTTGGGTACTAACTACACCGTGCCCGTGGATCACCGTTCGACTCGCACCGGTATCACGGCCGCAGAGCGGGCGCGCACGATCCAAGCGATTTGTGATCCCACGAGTACGCCGGGCGACTTTAACCGACCTGGCCACTTATTTCCGCTGGTAGCAAAAGAAGGCGGCGTGCTGCGCCGCGCCGGGCACACAGAGGCTGCTGTCGACCTCGCGCGACTTGCGGGTTTGCTCCCCGCCGGGGTGCTGTGCGAAATCTTGAACGACGCAGGGGACCGCGCAAACCGAAAGCAGCTGCACGACGTTGCTGAGAAGCACAATCTGCCGATCATTTCGATCGAACAGCTCATTGCGTACCGCCGGGTGCGAGAAAAGCTCGTCTATCGCGAGGCCGAATCGAAGCTGCCCACGAAATACGGCACTGGCACGATCATCGCCTACGGCGTGGAGTACGAATCGCAACAGCCGCTCGTATTCGTGCTGGGTGATCCCATGAAGGTTGCCGCCCCGCTCGTGCGGCTGCATTCTTCGTGCTTCACCGGCGACCTGCTCGAGTCGCTACGTTGCGACTGCGGCGATCAGCTGCATATGGCGCTCGAAATGATCAGCAACGAAGGCGCCGGCGTGTTGGTGTATTTGCCGCAGGAGGGCCGCGGCATCGGAATCGTCGAGAAGATCAAGGCCTACGCGCTGCAAGACCAAGGCCTCGACACGGTCGAGGCGAACATTGCGCTAGGTTACAAAGCCGACTCGCGCGACTACGGCGTCGGTATTCAGTTGCTTAAAGATTTGGGATTGCGCAGGGTGCGGTTGCTCACGAACAACCCGAAGAAAACCGACGCCTTTATCTACAGCGGTTTCGACCTCGAAGTCGTCGATCAGATTCCGATCGTCGGGCCGATCCACGAGCACAACGCTGACTACCTCGCGACGAAGCGCGACAAGATGGGCCACAAGTTGCCGTAGCGTGGCGGTGATGGTATCAGCGTCGTAATCGGCGGGTAGTAGCAGCGAACAAACCCGTCAGAAATAGGATGGCGCTCGACGGTTCTGGCACCGCGAGCGAGTGGCTGAACATCCAATCGTACAACTCGGGTGCATTGAGCGCTCCGAGCGATTCGTGCCCGCCAAGTTGCGGCTCATAGTACATCAGGTCGAGCTTTGGATTCGCCAAAAGAAAATCTGTCGCGGGTTCCGGAAACTGATGGACCAAGTCTCGAAATTCTTCGTGCGCCGGAATCGCTTCATTCGACATGATGAACGTCGCTGGATCACTTGCAGCAAGGTATGTTGGCAGCGGTTCATGAGCGGCTGCGAGAATGCTATTGAGCACGTTGCGCGTGAAGCCCACCGAGTTGGTCGGGTCGTCGCGAGCATGCAGTGTAAAGATCGGAGTATCGATCAAGTGCGCCGGCACGAAGTCCGGTTGCACCATCCCGCCGCTCAAGGGAATTGCGGCGGCGAATCGGCCCTCGTAGCGGCTGAGCATGGTCCAAGTTCCGTACGAGCCCAGCGAATAACCGGTCAGGTACACGCGATTCTTATCCGCGTTCAAGGTGCTGATCGCGCGGTCGACCATTGTCATTACTTCATCCGTGACGGTTTTTGAACTCCAAGTGCTGATGGTCTGCGGCGCGTAGATATAGGCGCCACGATCTTTCGCTTGCTGCAACATGCCGTCCGTGACTTGGTCGAGTTGGGCGAGGTTGTTTGACCCATTCGCGCCACTGCCAGCGAGAAAGATCATCAGCGGGCGTGGTGAATTCGGTTCTGCCGCGGCTTGCGGCGGCACATACAGCCGACCCGGCAGGAGGACCGTATTGCTCGGACTCAAAAGCGAGAAGTCGACAAAGTCAGCAACGGAGGCCGCCCGCGATGAAATGGTCGCGACACCTAACATGGCCAGCAGGCCAATTGCGACGAGTAGTGATTTCACGAGATCGTTCCTTTAAGCCTGACAATACTATGTATGACATAGCAATGGCGCGGATTACGAAGTTAATTTCATTAATGGTTAGAGACGCTGACCAACGAGATTCGCTGCTACGCGACGCTGGAGTCACCAACTCGTGGAGTCGAATTCTTTTCGCGTCGTCAGTAAGTTGCGCGCGGAGACTGCAAAGTTCAACTGACCTAAAATAATGAGCTTCTCGAATTGATCGACCGCATTTGGTGGCTCACTTCGAAACTGCTGTCGTCCAGATCACCCAATCGCCATCCGCTGGCTTGGCATCGGCCGGCATCGTCCACGGAAGCGTAACGCCGTTTTCCGTAGGCACCGAGCGGCCGTTGTCGTCTTTGCCATCCAGGCCGACGCTGTAAACCAGCGGGTTGTCGTCCACGACTTTGTAGTGCAGCGGCTGGCCCGTGACACGATCCACCGGCACTTCCGGCAACCACTGCGGCGCAAGTTCTGCGAGCGACTCTGGCCACTTGTGATGCTGCCGATGGTAGAGCTCGAGCGCAAGACCGAGATAGACGCCGTCGAGCTCGCTGTTGGTCATCACAATTCGCTTCAGCAAATTGTCGTAAGACGGCAGCATAAGATGTACGAAGAGGTAACGGAATTGCCCCAGCGGAGAGCGCTTCTCCTCCTCCGCCTCGAAATCATCCAGCGGCCGCTCGTCGCGTAGTTTCCAATAGGGCTCCGAAATCCGCGCTTGCGCGGCATCCGTCAATTTGTCGAACGCTTCGAGCATTTCTTTTCGCGATGCGACGACCATGTTCGCCGCCGGCATCGTCAACATCGCCAGACCCGAATTCGCCAGCAGCGTGTCTCCCGGCGCGCCTTCGCCCTGATTTACCGATGCGAGCATTTGAAACAGGTTTTGGTCTTTCGATACACGAAGGGCAAGTCGGCCGTCGCCATTGCCGTTGTCGGTGTAAACGCGCTGCATGCAGTCGTAGAAGCCAATGCGTTCGCCGCTGATGCCGCGCGCCCAGTCGATCTTGGCGCCGGCTAACTTGTGCGCAAGATCGTGCAATTGGGAGTCCGTCCACAGCGCGGGGTATTCGCTGAGAACGTCGCGGATCGTGTTCCGCGCAAAACTCTGGATTCTGTCCCCGACCATGACCCCGACCAGAAATGGTATTTCTTGCGCATGCCGGCTGACACCGAGCAGAGCGGTTACATCAGCGTAAGCAATCGCCCCATCGCCAGCTTCGGCCGCGCGATGAGCATCGGCAGCCAACAACCGGGCGGTGATCATCAAACTATGCAGGTCTGGCAACAGCGTCGATATCAACCAACGGTCTTCGAGCGTCAGTTTTTTCTCGGCCTCGAGCTGCTCGGGTGTGAAATGCATGCCGAAGAGCTCGCGATCTTTTTCCGTGAAATCTGCATGAGAAGTCGACGGCACGAATCCGAGTTTCTCATGGCTCGCCGCATCGCGAAGCATGGCCAACGAGTCGGCATGGTTCGTGAAGAATTCTGTCGTCTGAAGCCATTTGGCATCGCCCGGTTTTACGTCATCCTTTATGAAATCTGCTGCCGGCGAGTCGTGCGTATCATCTTCTCGAAAGCCCATCGCCAGGAGCGCCTCGCGATACTTGGGCCATGCCCGATCGCCTTCCGGCACAGCAAGCGCGGCCTTATTGAGATCTGCGAGGTAATTGATACGCACGGTCGGTCGACCGGTGGCCATCCACAGGCCCAACATCACGTATACCAGAGCTAAACCCGCGGCCGTCATCCAACCGTAGTGAAAAATTTGCCAGCCTACTGGCCGGCCGCGTCGCTTCGCGCGGCCGATGAGCTGAGAGGCCGCTTGGGTATCGCCAAATGCCATGAGAAGGTGCTCCGGGGTTTGACCCGCTTCGAGTCCGTCTTGAAAATGAGAAGCGAGCTCCGTTGCCACGGCCGCTTTCTCGCTGCGCCACAATCGCGATTTGCTCACAACTTGCGTGACTGCGTTCGCAAGTTCGGTGGGCAGATTGGCCGACGCGATGATCTGTCGCCAGTCGAGCCGCGCATCCGGCCGGCCGCGCAGCACATCGCGAAACCGCGAGTAATAGATCCGTCGCCACAAAGAGTCACTCGAGGCGGCCGAGGTCATCGCGCACCTCCGGCCATCATTGCGGCAGGTTGACCGGAAATTCCGAGCGAGCGGAACGCTTCCCACAGGGCTTGCCACTGCTTCGTGTCATCCGCCAATTTGCGACGACCGAGTTGCGTGAGCCGGTAGAACCGCCGGGGCCGCGCGCCCGTTTCGTCAACGCGTGACGTGACGAGGCCCTTCGCCTCCAGGTTGTAAAGCAACGGATAAAGCGTCGACTGCCCGACGCCCAATACGCCGTTCGATTGGCGAGCCAGTGCCTCGACCAATTCGTAGCCGTATTTTTCGCCCGCGGAAAGCACTTGCATCACCGCTGTGGGGGCTGCGCCTCGCATCAGCTCGCGTTCGAGTTTCATCGCATCACCTATAAAACACTGTTTAATATGCATCGCATACTATGCAATACATAGTGTACCGGCCTGACAGGTGCGAAGTCAAGCGAATATCAACCAAAATAAAAAGCCGCGAACGAATGGCCCGCCTTGCGGCGTCGCCATCCAATCGCGGCTAACTGTCTATCGATCAAAACCGCCAGAGCGGCGAACTATTACTTCGCCGGTGCGGTATCAGCTGGCTTGTCGGCCGGGGTAGTTGCTGGGGGAGCTGGGGTCGCTGGCTTGGCTGCCGGCTTTGGTTTGTCGGCGCAGCCCACAGCGGCCACCGCCGTGCCGAGCAGCATCGATGCAATTAGCTTCTTCATGCCTTGGTCTCCTGAAACATAGGAACTTACTTACCACCCGCGAACGGGGTGGTTCATTAAATATCATGTCGCGCTGTCGCAGCGCCTAGTACCCGTAGGCTTCCGCGCCGTTCACGCGCCCACTTTTTCTTCGCTCAGTGGGGACCAAGCTTGGGCGAATTTCTGATGCGAGTATCTCCGGGCGCTCAAATGGCCCACAAATTGCCCGTAAACAGGCTAGATTCCGGAAAACTTCTGCCGGATTACTCGGCCAACAATTTGTCGACGGCTTCTTCGATATCCGCCGCTGTGAATTGTTTGGTTGCCGTGGGGACGATCCCGAATGTCTGCCGCAGGCGTCCGCTGCGGTCATACAACTTGTAGAACGGCACGGCGCCGGTCGAGATATCGAACTCCTCCATGGTCCGCGGACTGCCGCCAAATTGGCTGACCAGGTTGGTCGCGCCACCTGCGTTCTTCGACGTCAAAAACGTCGCGATACGGTCGGATTCGGTCGGCTCATCGCAGCTGACCGTGACGACCGCCAACCCGCGTTCGCCGAGTTTTTTGCCAAGCGCGAGCGTGTGGGGGAGCTGTTCAACACACGGCTCGCACCAAGTGGCCCAGAAATCGACAAGCACGACTTTGCCGCCGAGCTTCGCGATGGCTGCGTCGTAGCCGGCTTTGTCGACGGTTTGAAGTTGGACAGGTTTTGCGGCAGCCGATTGCGTTGCAGCCGGTGTACGAACAGCCGGCGGCGGCGATTCGTTGGTTCGGCAGCTCAACAGCGCAGTACAGCCGATGATCACCACCGCCGCAATTCGCTTTGCGCGTCGGGCGCTATTCATAGCGAATGCCGCAGCCGAACTGCTTGGTCACCGCAACGGAAGGCTCTTTGCCGGCGAGCACGGCGTCGACCGCGTCTTGGAGGCTGTGCTGCTTCACGTTGCTCTCATCCATGTTGTCGTCAATCGCGCCCGTGTAGACGATCTTTCGATGACCGTCCAGCAAGAAGACGTGTGGCGTGCAGGTCGCGCCATATTGCCGGGCGCTGTCTTGCGAAGGATCGGTCAGGTAAGCGTACGACAGGCCCTTCTTTTCGACTCGCTGCTTCATGGCATCCAGGTTGTTGCGCTCGTCCTTGTTGACGTTGATCGCGACAACCGAAACGCCTTTGTCCTTGTAGTCTGTCGCCAGCTTGTTGAGGCGATCTTCGTAAGCTTGGGCAACCGGGCAGGTGTTGCACGTGAAGATGATCACCACGGCCTTTTCTTTTTCCAAGTCCTTCAGGCTGTGTTGCTTGTCGTCGGTGCCGGTAAGGCCCTTCCAATCCGGACCTTGATCGCCAACCTTCACTTCCTTTTGTTCTTTCGAGCTCTCACCTGTGGCAACCGTTTGAATGACCTTGCCATCGATTTTGGTCGCCGCATTCGGATCGGGGGATTTTGATTTCGCTTCTTGGCAACCGGCGAAGATCAATGCACTGACGACGACGCTTACGATTCCAAACGAACGCTTCATGACCAAACTCCTCGGCAACGTGAATTACCCCTCGCAGTGCCCAACTCTCGTATCATCGTCCGCTCGCGAGGTGAGTCAAGTGCGCTCCCTCGTCACGGTGCGTTACTTCGAACGTTTCAGCCAGTCAAAACCGGAGATATGCGCAAGTGCCAGCATCAACGAATGCGTACCCATTCGCCCGTGACCTTGCGCCGCGACGGCTTGGTACAACTGTTCCGCGAGTGCTAGCCCCGGCACGGAGATTTTCATCCGCTTCGCTTCGGCCAGCGCGATGCCCATGTCTTTGATGAAGTGCTCGACAAAAAATCCAGGATCGAAGTTGCCCGCGATAATCCTGGGACCATAGTTCGACAACGACCAACTGCCGGCCGCGCCAGAGGCGACGGATTCGAGCACAGTCTCCAAATTCAAACCCGCCTTGTAGCCGTACAACAGCGCTTCGCACACGCCGATCATGCCGGTGGCGATCAAGATCTGATTCACCATCTTCGTATGCTGCCCCGCCCCGGAACCACCTTGGCGAACCCACTTTTGGCCCATCGCCTTCCAAATGGGTTCGAGCGCCGCAACGGTGTCGGGATCGCCGCCGATCATGATCGAAAGCGTGGCGTTGCGCGCGCCGACATCGCCGCCGGAGACAGGCGCGTCGATGCTGAAGACGCCCTTCTGTTTCGCGCGATCAGCGATTTCGATTGCGAGCGACGGTTCGCTCGTCGTCATATCGACGATGACATTGCCCGCTTTCGACCCGGCAAGCGCGCCATCTTCGCCCAGCAATACTTGCCGCACGTCACTGGGGAAACCGACGATTGAAATCACGACGTCCGAAGCGGCCGCGACGTCGCGCGGCGAGCCGGCCCACTTGGCACCCTTGTCGATTAGCTCTTTCGCCTTGTCCTTCGTGCGAGTGAAGAGCGTAACCTGGTAGCC
>JABDGM010000072.1:0-17601 GCA_013286045.1 Planctomycetota bacterium
TCCGAAGCTTCCTTGCGTGTTGATTCGAGCGCTTCAGTTAGCCGCGCTACTTCGGCGTGTTCTTTTTCGTGTTCGGAAGCGGTATTGGCATCGGCATCCAGTTGCGCGCTGAGCGTCGCCGCGAGTTCATCCAACTGCCGCGTGATGTCTGCTTCGAGGCGGACCGCGTGTTCGCGGCTGGCTTTGAGCGCCGATTGGGTTCGCTGTCGCAATTCGCGCAACGCGTCCGCCGACAGCGCTGCGGCTGCTTCAAGCGAGTTCGGCGAGGATGTGGGCTCTTCCATGCGTTGCTCAATAGGGGCGGTGCAGCGTAGCTGAACCGCGAACGATTTCGAACGCGTCGTGATTCGTGCGCACGAACCACGGCGGCGAATAAATCGCCGGTAAAAATCGGCAAAATGACCGAATTACCCAACGATATATACGCTGCTGCGAGGGGTCGGTCAAAAGGCAAAAATGGAGCTTCGCCACGTGTAACGATCGTGCGGGCTGTAGCGTTAGCGAGATCGTTCAAGCGATTTCGCGGGTGCCGTTTCAACCTGCAGAGGCTGCGATATCAGGCGTTTTAGCTCGGCAGCAAAGTTTTGGGCGATCACATCGCGGCAAAGGCTGAGCTTGGCGGTCAATTCGCCGCGGTCGATAGAGAACGGGCGGTCGAGGACGGTGAAGGCGTGAACTTGTTCTTCGCGAGAGGCGTTCGCAAGGCAACTTTCAATTTCAGCGGCGTAAAAATCACTTCGATTCGTGGCGCCTGGCGAAGGGACGATCAAGGCGACCAAGCCGTGGTGGCCGTCACCGAAGACGGCGGCTTGTTCAATGAACGTCGAGGCGGTGAGAAGGAGCTCGACGTGTGTTGGCACGACCTTTTTGCCGGTGGAGAGGACGATGAGTTCTTTCTTACGGCCGAGGATGGTCAGGTAGCCGTCGGAGTCGAACGAAGCGAGGTCCCCGGTGTGGAACCAGCCGTCGCATATAGCTTCGGCGGTGGCTGCGTCGTCGTGCCAATAGCCGAGCATGAGGTTGGGGCCACGGGTGAGGAGTTCGCCGTCGTCGGCGATTCGAACTTCGACGCCGGGAAGGACGCGGCCGACGCTGCCGGGGCGGCGTGCCTGTGGTGTAGAGGCAGAAATTACAGGGGAGGTTTCGGTGAGGCCGTAGCCGGTGAGGAGCGTTTGGCCACTTGCGTTGAACCACTCCTCGATTTCGATGGGAATCGGTGCGCCGCCGCAGTTTAGAAGGTCCATATTGCCACCGAAGAATTTGCGAAGAGTCGTTGATTCATCGCCGCCTGCGGCGCGGATTTTGTCGGCAATTTTTTGGAACACGTACGGGACGGCGTTGAGCGCGGACGGGCGGACGAGTTGCAGGTCGCGGGCGAGTGTTTCGCGGCTTTCAGCGAGAACGAGCTTTGTTCCGCGGTAGAGCCAGCTGTAGAGATCGCACGTGCGGGCGTAGATGTGACTGAGCGGTAGGACGCAAAGGCGGACTTCGTCGTCGTTTTCTCGGAATAGGTCGGCGAGGGCGGCAGTGTTGGTGGCGAGATTGGCGTGGCTGAGCATGACTCCACGCGGGCGGCCCGTGGTGCCAGAGGTGTAGAGGAGGGTGGCTAGAAGGTTGAGATCTGGCGGCTGCGTGACGGAAGCTGGGTGCGGAACCCCCGGCAGAGCCGGGGGCTGCCTCGTAATCGGTGCATCATCGTGAATGCGAACGGCGACGTTTGGCGGGAGTTGATTGGAGAATTTTTTTAGCAGGTCATGAGTCGAGACGTAAACAATTTTGGCGCCGGAGTCGCGGATTTGGTCGGCGATTTGTTGGCCAGAGAGCGTGATGTGGATTGGGGTGTGGACGGCGCCTGTGAGGTGGGTGGCGAGGTCGGTGATCACCCACTCGATGCGGTTTTCGGAGACCTGAGCGACGCGATCGTCTGGGGCGATTTTTGCCGCGCGTAGCTCGGCGGCTAAATGGGCTGCGCGCGACGCGACTTCTTGCCAGGTGAGCCAGTGGAGTTGGCCGTTGCGGATGTGGGCGAGGGCGTTTTCGGTAGGGCGGCGCGCTGCGCTTCGGCCGAAGAAGTCGGCGATCGTCGGCGATGGAGGCAAGTCGCGCATGCCTTATGATCGTCGATCGAGTCGGCGGCGGCAATTCTTCGGCAGCTAGCTAGAAGATGCGCTGAAGTGTGAGTTCGGCGAGGGCGACGGGATAAGTTAGGCCGAAGTTGGAGAGGACTTCGGGATGGACTTCTCCCAGGATGCCGACAGTTTTGCCGGAGACGGTGAATGTGGCGGCGCGGCCATCCACAAAGGTGGGGTTCGTGATCGGTGCGTAGTCCGGCTTCCAGCCAAGTTCTCTGAGAAGGGCGTCGACTGTGCTGCGCGCGGCGGCGTAACCGCTTTCACGGCCGATCTCGACGAGGGCGACGCGGCGTTCTTCGCTGGCGCCGGTGATCGCTTTAGCGTCCAGGTCGGTGACGTTATCGATTTCGAAGTACCGCTGCGGCATCGGGCGGCGGCGGTTTTCGCGGAGCGCCTCGAACAGGCCGCCCATGAGATGTGTGCGGACGACGTTGTATGCCTTCAGCTTAGGGTTGGAGACTTGCGGGTAATGCTCGGGCGTTTGTTGGCGGAGGCGCTCGTATTGTTGGTCTTCCGTGGTGAGCGGCAGGCTCATGATTTCGCTGAAGCCAAGGCCGACGAGGACCTGCCGGACGCGATCGCTTGTGACTTCTTCCGGGCGCGGGGTGCCGACGGTCATCGAGCGGACGAGCCGCGGCTCGATGTTGGCGTATCCAAAGCCGATGGCGACGTCTTCGAAGAGGTCGACCATGTGGCGGATGTCGGTGCGATAGGCGGGGAAGGAGACGGCCAGTGGCTGGGTGTTGCCTGCTGCCCCGCCCTGCTTTGCTGAGACGTCGAAGCGCATTTTACGAAGGGCGGCGCTCAACGAGTTTTCATCGAGCGGAAGGCCGAGCCAGCGTTTTGCTTCGGTGACATCGATTTGTTTCGTGCGCGGAGTGAGGTCGGGCGTGGTGCGCTGTTTGCCGTCAGCGTCTTTGATCGTGACAGTTTCGATCTTGCCGCCGATTTCGGCGAGCGAGCAGACGAGGGTGTCGAGCGACTTCGTGACGGCGGCCTGACTGATGCCGGTCACGTCGATGAACACGCGCGTGGTGCCCTGCTTCACCTTGGTTTCTTCGCTGTTGATGATCGGCGGCATCGACAGAACTTGGTTTTTGCTGTCGATGAGCACCGGGTAGCGTTTGAGGTCGGCGAGAAGCTCGGCGTAGGCCATGCCTTTAGGGTGCGATTCGAGGATTTGTCGGCCGGTCATTTTTTTGCCGGGCATGCCTAGCGGGACAAACGGATCTTTGTCCGGATCCATCGTGCGGTAGGTGATGTTGCCGCTGACGGTCGACAGATCGTAGACGCCGATCGAGGCGAGCTTGCGGTCGCGGCCGACACCCCAGTGCAAGTTTTCCTGCAGCTTCATGATGGCGACGAGGCTGGTCTCGTCGACCTGCGGAAGCGTCATCACGGCGCAGGCGATGTACGGACGGTAGCTGGATTTATCGGTCGTGGATTTATCAACCGTGACCGTCAGGCCCGATGGTTTTACATCATACTTGGGCAGGCCGCTTTCGATACCGAGTGTGCCGCGAAGGGCGCGGGCGAGGCCGCCGACGTCGAACAGGTCGGGGCGATCGGCAAGCAGATCGAGACGCATGACTTGCTGGCTGCCGACACGTTTGAATGGCGTTTCGGATTCAAAGCCGCAAAGGGTGCAGGCTTTCACTTCATCCTGGCCGAGGGGATGCTCGACGAGCGAACCGCATTGTGGGCAGCGGCTGCGTTCGATGTCGACGACGTCTTCGACGTCGCAGCCGATTTGCTCGAGCGATTCTTGCAGCACGGCCGTTTCGTACGGCTTGCCGAGCAGGCGATTGAGCCACGCTAGGTCGATGTTGACTATCGGCATAGCGGCACCTTCTCGAGCTCATTGAGGCTGGTACCGTACAATTCGCGGATATCGGAGACGCCGAAGCGGATCATGGCGAGGCGTTCGATGCCGAGGCCCCACGCGAGGACCGGGAATTTGCAGCCAAGTGGTAGCGTGACCTCGGGGCGGAAGATGCCGGCGCCGCCCATCTCGATCCACTTGCCGCGCGATTCCATGTAGACGACGACGTCGACGCTCGGCTCGGTGTATGGGTAGAACGCCGGTTTGAATTTCACGCGGCCGAAGCCCATTTTTGAGTAGAACTCTTGCAGAGTACCCATGAGCGAGGCGAGGTTCGCTTCTTCGTCGATGATGATGCCATCGACCTGGTGGAACACGGGCAGGTGTTTGAAGCTGATTGTTTCGTTGCGATACGTCCAACCGACGCAGAAAAATTTGCCGGGTGGATTCGGATTGGCGGCGAGCGCGCGGATCGTTGCAGCGGTGGTGTGCGTGCGAAGGACGACTTGTTTGGATCGCTCGGGGCTCCAAGTGTAGCCCCACCCTTCGGACCCGGTTTCCCAGCCGTTTTCGTGCGTTAAGCGAACGGGATCGGTGACGTTCGCAGGCGGCAACTCGGCGGTCGCCGGGTGGCGCATGTAGAACGTGTCCTGCATTTCGCGCGCGGGGTGATCCTGCGGTTGGAACAGGGCGTCGAAATTCCAGAACGCGCTCTCGACCATCGGCGAAACGACTTCGGCGAAACCCATTTCCAAGAACGCGCGGCGGGTTTGCTCGATGATTTTTCGGAGCGGATGGACCTTTGCCGGATAAACGTCCTTGGCGGCGAGTTTGACATCATACGGGCGAAGTTTAATCTCGCGCCAGGCGCCAGATTCGAGGTCTTCCGGCGTGAGGCTGTTGCGTTCGATGACTTTGCGAACAGATTGGAACGCTTTTGCTCCCGATTCGGTCAGCGAAAGAGTACGTTCGGTGCGGGCTTTGAACTTCGCCAGCTCGGGGCGCTTCGCCAATAGGCCGCGTATCCGCTGGCGAGCCTCGTCGGTTAGGTCCAGGGCGTCGAAGGGGATCGGCGATTGGTCGGCCGACAAGATCAGGATGTCGACATCAGGCACGCTATTTTCCAACGCGCGTTTGCCTAGTTCGGTGAGAGCGATCTTCATGCCGCGGTCGGATTTTGCTTTTTCAATCCACTGGCGGGTGGCTCCCCATTTCAAAACTTCATTCGGCGCGATCGCAGCGCCGTTCGCCCAGGCGATGAAATCTTGCATCGGCAACGATCCGCCGATACTCGCCAGGTGCTTGGCTGCGCGAACTTCCGGCAAACCCGCGGCGAGCAGCTGATCGGCTTCTTGGCTTTTGACGAGGTCTTCGCGGTCACGCTGTTCGATTTCGAAGAAGCCTCGCTGTGACGCTTCGGTGGCGGCAGCGGAGACCTGCGCCTGATCGATGCCCGTGAGCTTCGCGACTTCTCCCAATTCAATCGGCCCGCGCTCTTTAACCGTTTGCCAGACGGCTAAGGCGGCTTCGTTGAGTAGGATTTCGTCGGGCATGGGATGTATTTGGGGTGCGATTTTCCGACTAATCTACCACGTGGCAGAGCGCGGGGCGACACTGGATGCGCAGCGCGACGCCCAGTGAACCCCCGGCAGAACCGGGGAATGACGGATGTGCGAGAACTCGACGCGATGCGTTTAGGCGGCGATGGCAGCTTTGGCCAGCGCTACGATGGCATCAAACGCCGCTGGATCCGCAATCGCGATCTCCGACAAGCTCTTGCGATCGAGCTGGATCTTGGCCTTCGTGCAGCCGTTGATGAATTCGCTGTAGCGCAAACCCCGTTCGCGGCAGGCGGCGTTGATGCGGATGATCCACAGCTTGCGGAACTCGCGCTTGCGTGCGCGGCGATCGCGGAAAGCGAAGGCCTCGGCCCGGGTGATGTTTTCCTTTGCCGTGCGAATGAGGTTACGGCGTGCGCCGACGTAACCCTTGGTCTTCTGGAAAAGGCGGTTCTTGCGGCGCTTACGCGGGACCGCATTTGTAGTACGCATTGAAGGAACTCTTCATTGCTTGGCGCGCCCAGGCCCCCGCGAAGTAAGGCGGCGGGAGTTTCTTGTGCCCGGCGGGCTTGTCGTGTTGTGTTGGTGCGACTGGTCGCTGAAGCTACCAGTCCGAAAAAAAGGGGGAGCTAGCTGCTGTAGCCGTTGAGAGCTTTGGTGATGCGCTTGACCATGCCCTCGGAAAGGGTGCTTGTGCCGCGGAGTTTGCGGATCCGCTTTTGGTCTTTGCTGCGCGCGAGGTGGCTCGTGCCGGCTGGGCGATGTTTAACTTTGCCGCTGGCAGAGAGGCGGAACCGCTTCTTCGTGCCTTTGTGCGTTTTTTGCTTGGGCATGACTCAATTCTCGAATTGGTGAGAATCAAGTATCTTACAGCCCAAATCGCCCGCCGGAAAGGGGATTATTTGGGGGCGAAGATCACCACGATCCGTCGGCCTTGCATCGAGGGGTTCTGCTCGAGCTTGGCGACCGATTCGAGCTCTTTCGTGAGCCGCTGGACCAGCTTGAAACCTTCATCGACGTGGGCATTCTCGCGACCGCGGAAGATGACCGAGAATACGACCTTGTCCTTGCCGGCCAGGAATTCTTTGGCGCGGTTGACCTTGGTCATGAGGTCATGATCGCCAATTTTTGGACGCAGGCGAAGCTCTTTGTTTTTGCCGTGGTGCGTGTGGCCTTTGTGCTGCCGCTTCTTTTGTTGGTACTTGAATTTGCCGAAATCCATGATCCGGCAAACAGGCGGCTTCTCCTGCGGGGCGACCTCCACGAGGTCCATGCCAACTTCACGGGCCTTCTGCAGGGCCTCGATGGTTTCGATCACACCGAGCAAAGCGCCATCTTGAGCGATGACGCGAACAGGCGAAACGCGGATTTGCTCGTTAATCCGCTGGCCTTTTTGAGCGAGGGCGATGGCAGGCACTCCTGGGGTTCGAGATACGGGAATTTAAATGCCGGGGACGTTAAATAAGGACCGCAAATTCCTGGCACCAAATCTTCGGTACAAATTCCTTATTCGTCAACTATACGTCGGGAAATGAAGGCCGTCGAGTGAATTTGGCGTCGCGGAAAACGCCAGTTGCAAGACGGCGGGCGGTCGGACCTACTGTATTTTCGAGTTAGTACTCGTTCTGGCTTTCGCGATCTGCGGCGACGGCCGGTTGCTTGGCCGCAACCTGGCGGACCGTTTTGGCGGCGATTTCTTCCTTAAGTTTTGCGATTGCTGCGTCGATCGGGAACGGTTCTTTGAGGTCACCTTCCAGCCGGTCGCGGATCGCCACGGTGCGGTTGTCCCGATCGCGTTCGCCGACAACGAACATGTACGGGATGAGCTGCACCTGCGCATCGCGGATCTTGGCGTTAAGTTTCGCCCCGCGATAGTCGCCTGTGACCCGGAGCCCGGCGTCAGCCAGCAGCTTTTCGACTTCGCGGCCGTAGGCATCCGACTTTTCGCTCACGGTGAGCACACGCACCTGTTCCGGCGCGAGCCACAATGGGAACGCCCCGGCGAAATGTTCGATCAGCACGCCGACGAATCGTTCCAGCGAACCGAGCGGCGCGCGGTGGATCATCACCGGTCGATGGGGATGATTGTCCGCACCGATGTACTCGAGTCCAAAACGTTCCTTGCTCGGCAAGTTGTAATCGAGTTGCACGGTGCCAAGTTGCCATTCGCGGCCGATGCAATCGGTGACGACGAAATCCGCCTTCGGCCCATAAAACGCCGCTTCGCCCGGCTCGATCGACATATCGGGAAGGTTCATCGATTCGCACACCGCTTTGAGCGAGGCCTCGGCGCGGTCCCACACGGCATCGCCGCCGACGTACTTGTCGCTCTTGGGGTCGCGGAATCCGAGCCGCACGCGATAGTCGTTCATGCCAAGCGAAGCGAGCACGGTTTGTGTCATTTCAAGGCAGTTGCGGAACTCGTCGGCGACTTGCTCTTCGGTGCAGAAGATGTGGGCATCGTCCTGCGTGAAGCCGCGGACGCGGGTCATGCCCGAAAGCTCGCCCGATTGCTCAAAGCGATAGACGGTACCGAACTCGGCCAGTCGTACAGGAAGGTCGCGATAGCTGCGCGGCTTCGCCTGATAAATCATGATGTGGTGCGGGCAGTTCATCGGCTTGAGTAAATACCGCTCGCCGTCTTTCATTTCGATGGGCGGGAACTGGCTGTCGCTGTAGTACGGGAAGTGGCCCGAGGTTTCGTAGAGCTCGACCTTGCCGATGTTCGGTGTGTAGACGGCCTCGTAACCGCGTTTGCGGAGCTCGCTTTTGATGTAGTCTTCTAGTGTTTGGCGAAGGATAGCGCCCTTCGGCAACCAGAGAATGAGGCCGGAACCAACCAATTGACTGACCGTGAACAATTCAAGCTGTTTGCCGAGCACGCGGTGATCGCGGCGCTTCGCTTCGGCCAGTTGTTCGAGGTGGGCATCGAGCTCCGCCCTATCGAAAAATGCAGTCGCATAAAGCCGTTGCAATTGCTCGCGGTCGGAATCGCCCTTCCAATAAGCGCCGGCGACGGAGAGCAGCTTGAACGCGCTGCCGATGTGGCTGGTGCTCGGAATGTGCTTGCCGCGACAGAGGTCGACGAACTCGCCCTGCCGATAGAACGACAGCGTCTTTTCGTCGGCCAGGCCCGTTTCGATGTGTTCGACCTTGAAGTCCTGCTTTAATTCGCGGCAAAGCGCGAGCGCTTCGTCGCGCGGCACATCGCGCCGCTCGAACCGCTCGTCGGCCTTCACGATCTTTTGCATTTCTGCTTCGATCTTCGGAAAGTCTTCTTCCGAGATCGGGTGCTCGAGCCGCATGTCGTAGTAGAAGCCGCTACCGGTCGTCGGCCCGAATGCGAGCTGCACGCCGTCGTAAAGCCGCATCACGGCTTGGGCCATCACGTGGGCGGCACTGTGGCGCATCACAGCGAGTGCTTCGGGATCTTTTTTCGTCAGCAGTCGGAGATTGACTTCGCCGGCAGTCGGCAGCGGGCTGTGGAGGTCGACCATCTTGCCATCGACTTCCGCCACGACCGTGGCCTTGGCGAGGCGAGCCCCGATTTCATTGGCCACATCGAACGAAGAGACCGGGCGGTCGAACTGTTTACGGCTGCCATCCGGCAGAATTACTGTAAGCATGAATGCTGTATGTAGTTAGGTTCAGATTTGCGGGCGAAGACCTGGTCGCCAACACGCAGCTATCGGCAATAGTCACCCGCACAGAACGCCGGGTTCGGCCGGAATAAGATGCTAAGTATAGGCGGCTCAGGGAGAACCGCCAACGCCGCAGTCGACCTCAGCAAAGGTGACCCTAACCGGCGGAAACTACCACAATGGATCGAAAAAACCTTGCAATGACCGCGGCGGTTCGCGTATAACAATGGCGGAATCGCCCACCCGCCAGAGTGGCCGCCGATTCCTTATTCGGGCCAGTTTGATTTGAGTTTCCCGCAGGGTGCTAGTGACTTCAACTTTGTAGGTACACGCTAATGATGACGTTTCAACGGATGAACCTCGTCGCTGCATTTCTTGGTGCATGCCTGGCGACGCAAGTATTCGCTGGCCAAATTGTGTCCTCGCCGGCGCCAGTCGCCAGCGGCCCGGGTTTGGGCTTGGTCAGCGTTCCCGCAATCGTAACGCCGAACGTAAATAACGATAACCAAACCGGCGGCGGCATCGACGATAATAACATCGTCATTCCACTCAAGAGATTCGACGCGAACGCTTACATCGACCTCTTGTTCACTACTGCGCCGACGCAGGGAAGTACTGAGTACAAGGTTACAGAGTTCGTGGACAATAACACGGGACTGAATTGGTCGACGTACACGATGCAATTGGGGTTCGGCACCGGCAGCGGTTTCAAGCAAGCGTCTACGTCCGACATCATCGATTTCGACGCTCCCAACTATGACTTGCCGCCGACGTCGACTGGGTTCTCAAGCGTTTCCAAAAATCCAACGATTCTGGTTTTCAGCGGCGGCAGCCAAGGCGCTGGCGCGCAGACCTATACGTTCCGGCTCGACATTCCCGATTTCTTAGACGGCAGAACCGATTTCACGCTGCGGCAAGTGCCGACGTCAGTTCCAGAACCTGGCACAATTGCACTCGCAATAGTTGCCGCGATCGCCTGCGTTACTCGGCGGCGCGGCTAGCGAGCGTTCGCTGCGACAAGCGTGCTGCAAAATTCGGCTCACCAATTGAGCCCGAAGCGTTCGCCGCCCGAAGGGCTGCCCGTTCCGCCTTTTAGCTCCGTGTGTAGCTTTTTCGGTGCCTTCGGTGCGCCCGCGGGAAGAGGCATGTCTTCGTCGGCGACTTTTTGCTGGCCCGGTTTCACTGGGGCCGTCATCAGCGCTTTAAGCGATAGGCTGATCCGCTGGTTTTCAGCGTCGACGGATAGGATTTTGACTTCGACCTCCTGCCCTTCGCTCACCACGTCGCTGGCGCGGAACACGCGGCCGTGGCCCAATTCCGAAATGTGAATCAGCCCTTCAACGCCCGGCTCGAGTTTGACGAACGCACCGAAATCCATTGTCCGCGAGACGATCCCTTTCGCTCGATTGCCGACCGCGTACTTCGATTCCACATTTTGCCACGGGCTTTCCCCGACTTCGCGGTACGAAAGGCCGACCTTGCCCGTTTCCTTATCGAATTTCTCAATCCGCACTTTCACCTTCTGACCTACTTCGAGCACTTCGCTCGGGTGCTTCACGCGATCCCAACTGAGCTGGCTGATGTGGATGAGGCCGTCGAGGCCGCCCAAATCGACGAACGCCCCAAAATCCTTGAGGCTTCGCACGATGCCCTCGCGAAGTTGGCCGGGTGCGAGTTCCGCCATCATCTTTTCGCGCTGCTCGTTACGCTCGCGCTCCATCACGGCGCGGTGGCTGAGCACCAAATTGCGGCGGTCCCGATTGGCTTCGGTCACTACACACGCTAGCCGCTGGCCGACGAGCTCTTCTGGATTCTCGACTCGGTAAATCGAGACTTGGCCCATGGGAATGAAGCCACGAATGCCGGCCACCTCGCATTCGAGCCCGCCCTTGTTTGCACCGGAGATGGTGACTTCGATGATCTGGCCCTCGTTGACCTCGTGCCAATTGCCGATGCTCACGGCCGCTGTTGGCCGCGATAATTCGTACAGTCCTTCGTCGGTGTCGAACTTGACGACGATCAGCTCAATTTCCTCGCCCGGCTTCGGTTCGGTAGTATCAAATTGCCGGAAGGGGACGACGCCCTGATTCCGACCATCTAAATCGATAAACACATCGTCGCCATGAATCTTCGCCACACGGCCGGTGACGCGCGATTCGGGCGCGAGCTCGGCGGCCGTGGCGGTGCTCGAACTCGCACTCATCAGCGACTCGAGCGATAATTCGCCGAGCGCGGCTTCGTACTCGGCTTCCATTTCTGGCGTCAATCGATCGCGAATGTTCGGCGGCGGATAGTGTTGCCGTTGTTTCGCCGGAGCGATGGCCTTTGGCGCGGGGGCGGGTGGGGGCGTGGCAGGCGCCGTCGTCGTTCCGGATGGAGTCGTGATTGCCGCCTCGGCGGCCGACGCCGGCGGCGCTTGTTCGATAGTGACGCCAGAGGCCTCAGTTGGCGGAGCGGGAATCGGTTTCACGTCGAACGGACTCGGCGGCAGTACGGGTTTCGCTTTGATGTCTTCGGCGGCGTGCCCGGGACGCTGCGTGCCGATGAGAATTCGCTGGGGCGGCGCCTTCGATTCGCCGGCGTTGGCATCGGATTGGGATTGTTGAACTTCGGGAGAATCGGAAGACATGACCGCGGCCTCGTAGAGCACTTCAACTAAGAATCAGACCCGCTAGTCTAGCAGCCGCGCTACGGGGCCGACAATTGTGTCGAATTCAGGGGCTTTACGTCGAATGGTTAGGCGAAAAGTTCTTGCAGCCGAATCGGGTGTTTTCCGAGTTTGCCGCCGTAGTTGCCGGCGCCGATCGCAATGATGCCGTCTCCGGCCGCGGCTTCGATCGCGGCACGCATTGCTTTGGCGACGGATGCTTGGTCGACGCCATCGATTACGATTTCATAGGCGCTCGTTGCCCCCGGGACCAATTCTGACTCCACTTCGGTCCGTAACGTTGGGCAAAAGGCGTCCGCGGTTGAGGCGTGCAGAGCTTTATACTTCGAGCCTACTTTGCTCCCGCTTCGGCAGACGCCGCCAGGGAACGATGCGATGACGCCGGGCAATTGGGCAATCGCGGCTGCCGCGCGGCGAACCGCCGCCAGGCCAGCCGTTTGATTTGCTGCTTGCGGAAGAATGTTGCCGCCCGCGACTCCTTTGGCTACGCCAGCGGTAGCTTCGACGCGGAACTCGCCGTCCATTACGGGGATGTACCAAAAGGTGCGCGTGTCGAGGGGCGGTTGACTGGCAACTGCGCCGGGGGCGGGGATGCCCCGGCTCGCGGAATGTGAGATGCGTGATTCTTTGGTTTCAAAGCCGTCGCCGAAGTATCGGAGATACTTACCAAGTGAATAAGACTCCGCCGTATCGAACAGGCCATTGAAGCACGCGGTGCTCGGACACGTGAGAATGCATTGGCCGACCCGGTGTTGCGCGGCCTTACCCACAGCCTCGGCGGTGAAAGCGAACAGCAGCACGGCGGCCGCCGGTCGACCGTCAGGAGACTCCTCGGGGGGAAGTCTGCGTTCGACGCCCACCTCGGCATCGCAGCCGATCACACTTGTACCGTAGCCTGTGATTGCGTGGAGCGCGGCATCAAGCCAATAGTTGTCTGCCGCGGTGATGATTAGCCGCGTGAAGCGTGCTCCAAACGCCTCGGCGAACGTATCGAGTATTTCCGTAGTGCCAATGTGCATGGCGTGATTGTAGCGCTTGGGCGTGGCACCGCCCACCCGTCACGGCGAATGCACGTCGCACTTATTGACCGCTGCTCGGCACAGGAGTGGGTTGTACTGCTTGCTCCATACCAGGCAAGCTGACCGCACGGCCCTCGAATGCGGTGGGTGCGCCCCCCGCAGCGCCTCCGGGGCCGCCCTCGGGGCCACCGCCGAAGAACCCGCCACCAGGAACCATCCCGCCCCCGCCAAATCCGCCAGACATACCTGGTACGCCGCCCTGTGAGTTGAGGGTCGCAATCCCGCTATCGGCCAGAATTCTTTCCACCTTTTCTTGCACCGCCGGAGTTTGCCGAACCACGATACGGTCGTGAAAAACCTGCAGCAGCACCGACTGACCGTCGGTCAACCGCCCTACCCACGTTTCGTCTGGAAACGCACTCACAATGAGTTCGCGAATTTGAGATAGCTGCGACCCCGGTTCGTTCAAGTTATTCATTTGCAGAATGTACGACCGTGTAACGACCTCTTCGTGCTTCGCATCGGCGGATTTGATCGTTGAGGTGGGAAGCGCGCCAGTTTGGTTGTGAACCTTGCGGATTGCACTCAGCAAGTCGCGAATTTCCTCATGCACGGCGTCGGTCTGCGAAATCACGAGCAGGTCGGGCTTAATTGGCCGAATTTCGGCTTGGGTGCCCCCATTATCGGACCAGGTATCCTTCGAAACGCAGGACTGGATCATGTCCGCAATCGAATGCAGATCCGAAGCACCGCTGCCAACCAACTCGTGAACGTTGTAAACGCAAGCCCGCTCATTGTTCTGGGCTGCATCGGGTGTTGTAATGATCAAAACTTCATTTCGGATAAGGTAGGTTAACTGCAAATTCTTCAGCATCAAACGAAGTGCCGACCGCAGGGACACGTTATGAATGTTGACACTTACTTTTTCATCCTCGCTGATTCCAACTTCGTCCAGAGCGGATTTGTCGAGCTGAATCGGTATTTCGTAATCACTCGAAGTTTGGTCGACGACATCTTTCAGTGGAGCTTCGACAAAATCCAACCCGCTAGAATGCAATGGGGCACGCAATGCGCGTTCAATTCGTTCGACCGCAGCCGATTCGGAATCATTCACGCATTGGCAGCTGTCGAAAGCTTTATTTTCCGCGGCCGCCGATTTTGTCGCGGCTTCGGGCAGCAGCGACTTCTCCGCTTTTTGGGAATCTTTATCAGCTGGCGTAGGGCGCGTAGGACCAAATTGGGCGTGCAACGATTGGCTTTGCAGTGCCATCCATAAACCGAATCCAGCGATGCTAGCGATGTACCTGGCCGTGGACATACCGGACGCTCCTCGATAAAGGGACCGCAGAAAAATCGAAAAGATGGCGGTTGAATCGGCTGCGAGCGATGTGGCTCGACCCGCGGTAGGAATGATGGTAGTCCATTCGCCGCGAGATGGGCAAACTATTGCCAGACCACGGAGGAAAATGCGGCCTGCTGGAGAAAGGCCGAACTAGCCTTTCGGCCGCATCGTGTGGCCGTCCAGCGTGCGAATCAGCCGGCAGCCACTTTCGAACAGGCCGATCGGCGTCGGGCGGGTCCATACGATTTCCGCCTCAACCGCGAACCGTCCGACCTTGGGGTGATTCAGCGAGATGATGGCCCGCGTGCAATTCAGGTCGTGATCATGTGAGAAGCCGATGCCGGTCAGCGACAAATCCTTGCCGACGACCGTCGTCGTGTCGTCCATCAACAAGTTTCCGTTCCGGTCGATCGGCGTCAACCGAAACGTATACGGAATCGGAAAGCGATCGCGGCTGCGGCGTTCATCGGCCAGCGGCGTCGTGCCGGCGACGTCGATCAGTCCCTGGACCGTTTGCGACAACGAATCGCCGCTCGCCTTCATCGAGGCGATATTCGGCAACAAGTTTTCCAGGGCGTTCTGGCCCATGGCGATCTTTTCGAAATTCTTAGCGTGCGGGTTGCGGCCCGCCCCAGGCGAGCTCGTCCGCTTACGAAAAGAATACGTCAGCCGCAGGAGGCAACGCCGAAAATCCCCACCATTGGGGACACAAAGCCGCACCCATAATCGCCGCCATATTGCGTAGAGGCGTTACAAGCCTTACCGCAGGTTGGCGATCGTCGGATCGAGGGGAAAAATCGGGGTGAATTGCGACAATTCGACGGGCTCGCGACCTGGATCTTGCGAGCTGGTTCTGTTCGCGGTCCGCACTAATCTTCCACCACTCTCGTACCAGCCAGGCTTCGTAAATCGGCACCAGGTCACGTCTATTTCCACCGCGAATTCGGCCATCCCCGGTTGCACGAGCTCGAGAATCGCGCGGCGGTGCGAAATTCGCTGTTCGTGAAAAAAGCACACGCCTCGCCGCGAGATATTCTTGCCAACGACAATCGCGGCTTCGTGCGGGTAGGGTCGGCCGTCCAGCACGAGCGGCGTGAGCTTGAATAGTACCGGGATCGGGCAACGGTCGTCCCGCCGGCGCTCTCGCGCAACAGTTGGCTGTAAGCTCGCCAGGAGCGCCTCGACCTCGCGCGCCAGGCGGGCGCGGTCCGAGCCGGCGGCGGCAATGCCGTCGATCAGTTCATTCATGGTGGTGTCGCAACGATGGCAACAATTGGAGCGCAGGCGATGACTTATCGCTTGGCAGTTCGGCAGAACGAGAATCTGGCGGCGCTCGAACGGCAACGCCAATGGGAAAAGGATGCAAAACGACGACGGGCAACTCACCGCTCGGTCATTCCGCTATCGAAACTTAGCTTACGAAATTGGCGAAAGCAAATCGCTAACCACGCATCATGGCAATTAGAGCGAATGCGGCCGCAGCCATTGTGGTGGCAATAATTATGGCTCGAAAAGTCCTGGTCGAAAGCTCGTTGGCCAGCCGCGGGCTGAGTGCTTTGACGCTCGGACGGGAGGCGCGCTTTACGTTCGGCGCGGTTGCCGTCCGCAGGCTTCCGCGCTGCAATTCGACAATCGCCGTGGCAGCCGGTCGTGCATCTCCCCAATAGCCGGGAAGATCACGGCCTTCTGAGGGCGGCACCGCTTCCTGAAAAACTTCCAGTGCGGGCCGAAGCGCTTCCGCCAAACGCCAGCAGTCGGCGCATCTTTCGAGGTGCGTTTCGACCTGCTCGTCCCACGATTCGCCGGTCGGAAACGGACCGCGCGTGAGAATCATGAATACCTGGTTGCAATCCATGCCCTGGCCTCCGGCGCTCAGCGAATTTCGCGCCACCGAGTGAAGCAGTCCTGACGCCGCACTCAAGCACGTTGGTTATACGTCCGCAGTCTCGATTCTCGCCAGCCCAGCATTTGGAAAAACCTGCGCAAATCGTCCCGCACGAAAGAGCGCAATCAGCAACATCGTTCGATATTTCCTCACCTCCGTATCTCGCCACCTTCTTGTCTATCTTGCCTTCCCCTCGCCGACGACCACGCAGCCGGTTAAAATCAGACCACCATATTCATTAACTTCTCCGTTCGAGTTTCTCAAAAGGTTCGCCATCATTACTGACGCTTCCACTACGCTCGCAGCCCGCCGGGAACGAAGCAAACAGCTCGCGCTCGCGGCCGCGCGCACGGCCGACGACAATCGCGGTCAAGATATTGTGCTCCTCGACATGCGCGGCATGACAACCGAGTTCGACTACTTCGTGCTCGTCACCGGCAATAGCCGTCGCCAGTTGCACGCGATCAGCGAAGAGATCGACCGCGTGTTGGAAAAGGAGATGAGCGATCACCGGATGGGGATCGAAGGTTACAACGAAAGCCGCTGGATTTTGTTGGACTACGGAACCGTCGTGGTTCATCTGTTCGACGCCGAGACTCGGTCCTACTACGCGCTCGAGGATCTCTGGGGCCACGCGAAGCGAGTGCCGCTGCCATGGCAACGCGAGAACGAGGTAGCGGAAGGTAGCCCGTGAAAGCCGTCAGTGCATCGATCATCGTACTTGCCGGGGCGATTCTAACGCTCCAAAGAGCCGACTTCTTAATGCTCGTGGGTATGGGACTGACCGCGATCGGGTTTATTGGGTGGATCGTTCTAGTTTCTGGGACCATAGATTCACCAAAATAATTGAAGCTTCCGTACCGTTTGGTAGACGACCGCGATTTGTTCCACGATGATTCGGTGCTGAATTGTCCAATTCAAGCCTCCACTCATGAACATTCTCGCCCAACTCCGCGACCGATTCACGAACGCACTCAAGACGCTGGGCATTGAGGCCGCCGAGATTCCGAATCTCACATCGCTCGTGCTTCCGGCACAAGGCGCGAAATTCGGCGACTATCAGGCGAACTGCGCAATGCCGCTCGGTAAGCGGTTGGGTAAACCGCCGCGAGATGTGGCATCACAGCTTATCGACGTCCTCGACGTTGCCGATATTTGCGACCCGCCAGAAATCGCCGGCCCTGGATTCATCAATTTGCGCCTGAAAGACGTGTGGCTCGCCGCCCAGCTCGCGGCCACGATAGCCGACGTCGATAGACTTGGCGTCACGGCGGCGTCTAAGCCGCGCACATTCGTGGTCGACTACTCAGGTCCCAACGTGGCCAAACCGATGCATGTGGGCCACATCCGCTCCACGGTAATTGGCGACTCGCTGTGCCGGATCCTCAGATTTCTTGGTCACCCAACGATCAGCGATAATCATCTTGGCGACTGGGGCACCCAGTTCGGGATGATTATCTACGGTTACAAGCATTTCCTCGATCGAGCATCGTTGGAACGAAAAGCTGTCGGCGAGTTAGCGCGGCTCTACAA
>JABDGM010000072.1:17611-18938 GCA_013286045.1 Planctomycetota bacterium
GAATACCACGAGACGAAAAATAATAAGATCCCCGCGTTGAATAATCGTATTGCAGAAGCGACAAAGCAAACGCCCGATTGGTCCGCCGCGCCCGCCGCTGAAGATTCCAAAGAAGCGAAAGCGGCCGCTAAGAAGCAGCGACAACATGAAGCCGCGATCAGCGACATGCGCGGCGAATTGGCTGGTTTGCACTTAAAAGTCGCCAGGGTCGACGACGATCCGACCCTCAGCAAGTTGGCAGCCGAACATTCAGATATCGGTCAAAAAGTGCTGCAGGAAACGGCCCGGCTTCACAGTGGCGATCCGACCAATGTCGAACTATGGCGCGAGTTTCTCCCCGCCTGTCTCGCCGATATCGACGTCATCTACAAGCGGCTCGACGTTTCCTTCGATCACACGCTGGGTGAAAGCTTCTATCAAGATCGCTTGCGTGGCGTCGTTCGCGACCTCACACAGAAAGGTCTCGCCAAGGAAAGCGATGGGGCAATCTGCGTGTTTCTCGACGGCTATGAAGTGCCGATGATCGTGCAGAAGCAGGACGGCGCTTTCCTGTACGCCACCACCGACCTCGCCACCGTTCAGTACCGCATGAGCGAATGGAAGCCGGACGCGATTCTCTACGTCGTCGATCATCGGCAGTCGCTCCACTTCGAGCAGCTGTTCGTCGCCGCGCGGTTGTGGGGATATAAGGATGTCGAGCTGCAACACATCGCGTTCGGCACGGTCCTCGGCGATGACGGCAAGCCGTTCAAGACGCGGACAGGCGCATCGGTCGGCCTGGCAGGGTTGCTCGATGAAGCGGTCGAACGCGCTTTCGCGATCGTTTCGGAAAACGACGATCGACTTCCGCAGCCGATGCTCACTGACAAGGAACGGCACGAAGTAGCCGAGCGAATCGGCATCGGCGCGATCAAATACGCCGACCTATCTCACAACCGCACAAGCGACTACGTCTTCAGTTACGACAAAATGCTGGCCATGACCGGCAACACCGCCGCCTACATGCAATACAGTTACGCGCGGGTGAAAAGCATCTTCGGAAAAGCGGGCGTCGACCAATCCGCAATCCGAAATTTCAAATCCGAAATCAAGATTTCCCTTGCCACCCCGCAAGAGCGCGCCCTCGCCGTGGCCCTGCTCCAATTCGCCGAAACTCTCGACCGCGTGGTTGCCGACTATCGGCCGAATCATCTTACGGCCTATCTGTTCGACCTCGCGACTTGCTATAGCACGTTTTTCGAAAACTGCCCCGTACTAAAAGCCGAAACCGATGACCTCCGCACGAGCCGGCTGGCACTCTGCGACTTGACGGCTCGCACGATTGAGC
>JABDGM010000073.1:0-610 GCA_013286045.1 Planctomycetota bacterium
GCGGTTTTCAGCCGAGTGTTGCGCAAAAAACACGCACACCAAAATGGCCCGGGGACGGCACCCCAAGGCGATGCGTGCCAGCATTGTTTACGCTTGAATTATCGTGTATATTCAATACGTTGCTTGCAATCAACGACCGCAACTAAACGTCGAATCAAAACACGATACCGCTATATTATAGCACCGGAATTGCTCAATTCGAAGGTTTTTCTGACCGTTTCGGCCCAATCTGCTGCCGGCAACGCCCAATTCAAAGGCACTGCGGGATCGCGGCGCTTACCAACAATTAACCATCTCGCCTAGCGAAGCGGCATCTTCGATTCGAAAGCCCAGCACCGCGCCCGCGATGTGCGTTGCCGAATGCGCCCCAGCCCACACGCGAAATCGAGGGTTCGAATGAGTTGAATTAAAGGCTGGCGGAGCCGGAGGGATTCGAACCCTCGATACGCCTTTGGAGCGTATAACGGTTTAGCAAACCGCCGCCTTCAGCCACTCGGCCACAGCTCCGCGAGCCGGAATGCTTATGCTTCCAGCGTTTCCGCGTCAAACCGGCAATGCGAATCCGGCGAATCCAATGTCGTTGGCGGTGGTCGCAAAAGTGGTCACAGAT
>JABDGM010000073.1:620-18681 GCA_013286045.1 Planctomycetota bacterium
ACAGATTCGCGGGGGCAGCGCGTGCGCACGGCAATTCGTTCCTTGAACGGACAAAAACGCCGATGGCTGCCGGCTCGACGCCTTCCGATAAGACAGCCCGAATAAGGGCTGCAACCTTATCCACCTCTTCCTGCTCGCTGCTTGCAAGTAGAACCTCGGGTGGCGGTCCGTTGAATACGGAGACGGACTGTTTTGGCGTCGCTTCCATCTCAATATGCTTAATGCTTACTAATAATTTATAATTTACGCGCATCATTTCCAGCAATTACATTGGGCTCCCAATATGTTTGATACATTTTTGATCTTTCGTTCATCAATCTGCGCGCCAATGTCTCTGCGATAAGGACGTGTGCGAAATACGTTTCGTCTTTCGAAGTAATTCTTGGCAAGAAATCGGTGGCAAATTTAAAACCGGCAAGAAAACTATGGAATGGTACATAGCTCCGATGGTCCGCAATTTAAAGAAACGCTTTTGGCATGGCGTAGGAAAGCTTTGCCGTCTTCACTCCGCACGTGATGGTGCAACAGCCGTTGAATTTGCCTTGATTGCTCCGGTCTTTTTAGCGGTGCTCTTTGCCATTCTTGAAGTAGCTTTCTTTTTGGTAGCTCAGCAGACGCTGCAAACAGCGGCTGCATCGGCAGGCCGCCTTATCATGACGGGGCAAGCGCAGAATAGTGGAATGACACAAAGTCAATTTGCAGCCGCCGTCTGCCCAATGGTAACAGCGCTAATCAATTGCAATAATTTGATGATCAATGTGCAGAATTACTCGTCATTTATCGGCGCCGGCGCATCAGCGCCGACGTTGACTTACAATGCTCAAGGGCAAGTCACAAATAACTGGTCTTTTAATCCTGGCGTTCCCGGCGATGTCGTCGTCGTGCAACTCATTTATCAGGCGCCAGTTATTAGTGGACCCTTGGGATTTACACTTGCCAATCTTACAAACGGTACTGCCTTGATGATGGGGGTCACTGCGTTTCGGGTTGAGCCCTACTAGTGCTTCTCACAATGAAATGGCCAGCAAACATATATCGTCGTTTTATTGCATCGACGCGCGGCGTCGCCGCCGTTGAATTCGCATTGATTCTGCCAATGATGTTGCTCTTATTGCTTGCATCATTTGACGCCGGAAACGGAATTGCCATCTACATGAAAGTGCGATCCGCAACAGCAGTCCTGGCTGATATTTCCAACCAATATAAAACGATACACGATTCAGATATGCAACAAATACTGGGGGCAACCTCTGTAGTGCTCACTCCATATTCGAGCTCGCCGGTCGTCGTCGTCGTTTCGCAGCTAAAGATAACCGCCTTAGGCACCGCCACGGTTAGCTGGAGTGATACGCTCAATGGCGCCGCCCGCTCGGTTGGGTCTTCTTTGACTATTCCAAATGCTTTTACTCCTATAAACAGCTATCTGATCTTTTCCGAGGTTAGCTATACATTCACGCCGTTATTCGGCTTTTTTACAAAAGCGCCAATCACTCTTAAGGATAGTTTGTACTCTGTTCCACGGAGCAGTGCTTCGATTTCGCGGGTATCACCCTAAGTCACTTGTGCCCGCTCGCACTACGGCGGGCTACTGCAGCGTGTTAGCGGTTCGTCGCGCGAATCTAGCGACATATACTTTGCGCTTGCAGCGCATCTTTTCAGACATGCCTGCATCCGCAGATAGCAGCACCCTATTGTGATATGTGAGCGGTATTTACTACCTGATTGAACATCGTAATCATCGTGTTTGTAATGGCTGTAGGAGAACTTGCGGTGAAATAGAAATTTGGTGAAGCACAAGACTGAAGCGCGCCTGGAATATTCGGAATGATTGCGTTGACTGCGCCATCCTCATTATTGAAGTTGGTTGTTGGATTCTGGATCGTTTGATACGGAACGTAAAGAACTGCAATGGTGATTCCTCGGTTCTTGAGCGTGGTACAAAGCGAAGTATCGATAACGGTCGCATTATTGCTTCCTGACCAATTTCCATTCCATTGAACTTGCGAGTCTTGCGTACCATCAGTGATAAGAAACACATAAGGCAGAGGACTGGACGAACTGCTTCCGTCACCGACCGACGAAATAATTGTGTTCATTGAGGGCAAAGCATTTTCGAAATGCGTACCACCAGAGCCAAGATTGGAATTATTGCCGGTGTCTATTAGACTCGCGAGATTCGCGGCTGCATAGTTGATCGTGCTTGAATTGGTGGGCGACCCGGTAAGATTGGTCGTCAGTGGAAAATAGGAATAAAGATACCGGATGAACGGGTAGAGCCCAACCTGGTATTGATTTGCAACTACTTCTTTGCTGGCTGCGGTAGATAACAATTGGTCTACAGCATAGCCGACAGCATCAACCTGCAATTGGATGCAAGCGCTGGTTCCGGCCGTGGGGCAGGATGTGACCGGCGTGTTGAAGTAATTTCCACCATTACGCGACACAATATATCCCTGGCAATATTGGGACCAATTCGCGGGAGCGCCCGCGGGCGCAGGAAGTCTCATCTCCGACGCGGCGCAAGCCCCCTGCGCCGAAAAATGGCAAGCGAACGTGCAACCGCCCGGATTGATCGTGTATTGGTCGGGATTGACGGCCTCCAGTCTTGTTTGCTCGCTGCTCGTCGAAGGGAAGCCCATGGAGCCGGAGACGTCGAGCATCAAATAGAAGTTGATATAAGTCGGCAGAGTGAAGCTGGATGTGGATGAACCCGATATTGCAATGTTTTTGTAGCCCATGACCCCCATGACGAATGTAGGGACATTAGCCGTAAAGGACACCGTTGAGGTTATTGTTGTTCCGGATTTTGTGACAGTGGCCGTTGGAGTAAGGCTCGAATACCCTGTCGTCGTGGTCAGATTTGCATTAAAAAAATTCGTCGCGTAAGTCGCCCCACCTGAAACTGCGCCATTGCTCGTCATATTGGTGGCGGTAGTCATGGGGGGTGAATCAAGGGAGACTGCTGCAAGGCTGGCCTGGTCAGCCGCCGATTGCAGTTTGGTTTTGATCATCGCCGCCATCGAATAGTCGACGACGCAACCAACCGCGCCAATCAGCGGAAGGGCCAAAATTGCAAAGAATATCGCTACGTTTCCACGCGCATTGAACCGGAAAACAGAAATGAGTGTGCGCAGCCGCCTGAATTGCTGTCCCATCCGAATCAAATCTACTTTCATCCTGTGTACCACAGGTAAGTGGCATCATTGTTAGAATGATGTGAGCGAATCACCAATCTTATGCGTACTTTAATATTAAATGATTGCTCGTATACTTGGCAAACTTTGGCCGACATGTTTGGCCCAATATTCACCGTGCTGAGCGAACGAACGCAGGTCACGCAAAAGAAGACGCTTGCGATGGAGGATCACCGAACGATTCCTGAATTGCCTTGAACGACGTGACGCCGCGGGCGCGATGCTGACGCATATCGTTCACGCCGAGATCAAATTGCTTAGAGCGACCGGCTCTCAGGCCAAACGGAAAAGCAAAAGCTCAAAAGCGAGAAGGAAGTAAACCCGCTACGGAATCAGCAAGCGGCTTCACCTGCGACGGCACTCCTCCCAAACTTGCCCCGCTTCGACGCGGGTTTTCTTTAATTGCCGGATGAATATCCCGCCAAAGATAGCTTTTCCTATAATGCAACTTTATCGAGGAAACCCACTACCTTTTCACGCAACTGATTTGCTGTTGTTTCGACGGACTCCGAAGCGGCGAGCACAATCTTGGCCGAATTCCGGGTCTCGGTGGCGGCGCGGTCAACTTCCGATAAGGTTGCACGAATGCTCTGAGTTCCCGCATTAGCGCTCGTCACATTGCGCGAAATATCCTTCGTGGCAGCGTTTTGTTGCTCGACACAGGCGGCAACCGCTGAGGTGTGTCGGCTAATCTCTTGCATGCGATGAGCATTCCGATGGATGGCATCGATCGCAGTTTTTGATGATGTCCGTACATTTGAGATTTGAGCAGCGACTTGTTCGGTTGCCTTCGCAGTCTGAATCGCCAGCGATTTTACTTCTGAAGCCACCACAGCAAAACCTTTTCCGGTTTCCCCTGCCCGGGCCGCTTCGATCGTCGCATTGAGCGCGAGGAGATTAGTTTTCCCGGCAATCTCTTGGATTGCTTTGACAATATCACCGATCTTCGCGACGGATTCAGTTAGCTCCGAAATTTCAGCGTTAGCAGTATTTGCTTCCATGACCACCGTCTCGACCAAACCAGTCGTTGAATGCAATTGTGTGGCAATAGAATCAATTGAAGTCGACAACTCTTCCGCCGCCCCCGATGCCGCTTCGACACTGTCCGACGCATCGTTCGATACCTGAAGTGCGCCTTCAGTATGTTGTGACGTCTGAATAGACGACGCTGACAGCAACGTTGCTGTTTCCTTCAGGGCAATCGCGTCTTCGCCAAAATTCTGCAATACTGTTTCAACCGTTTCGCGGAATGATTCAATCGCTTCATCGATAACCATGCGGCGCTTTTCTTGCTCGACCACAGTCGTGCGCTGCCGCTCCTCAATCTGTCGCGTCGTTATGTCCTCGTGCGTGGCAACATACCCGCCTTCCGCAACTGGTTGATGGCGAATCTCAATGATACGGCCATTCGTCAGTTCGACGATGGTTTCGTGTTGTCTGTCTGAGGAATTGATGCCGGCGCGCCATTTGCCGTACTCTTCCTTGCTCATCTTCGGGCCGCTCCCGGCCTTGTAACGAAGATCGACGATCTCAGCGAGCGCGGTCCCGGGACCAACGCGCTCGTGTTGGATGTCATACAATTCGAGGTAACGATTGTTGCAGAAGACAAGCCGCCTCTCGCGATTGAACATACAAATCCCTTGGGACATATTGTTGAGCATCGATGCATATTGCCGAACTATGCGGTCCCCTCGACTCGACCGTCGAATGCAAAGAACAGCTGATGAAAACATGACGAATATCGAAAAGCCTACTAGCAAAGAGTCATATTCGCCAGCGAGGCGGATCATGAGCTCAAGCATGAATTATTTTCTCACCAAAAGGCGAACGTGGATCCAAAGGTGGCACGTGGTTGACAAACTCAACGCAAACGACGGCGAGCAACAAAGATGCCGAAAAATGCAGCAAAACAGTTAACCGCTCGTTAAAAATTGTGAATGTCATCGAAGCCGGCGGACCGAAAGATCTGGCTTTGGAACTGCCGAAATTAGTTCTTGAGTATAGGCTTGCATGGGATTTTCGCAGATTTTCCTTGCCGACCCTATCTCAACGATCTTGCCTCGGTTCATCACCGCGATGCGATCGCAGAAATAGCGGACAACCCCAATATCGTGGCTGATGAATACGAAGGACAAGCCGAGCCGTTCCCGCAGTGCAAGCAATAGGTCGAGGACCTGCGCTCGCACCGACACATCCAACGCCGAGGTCGGTTCGTCCGCGATAATAAGCTTCGGATCCAAAGCAAGAGCGCGTGCAATGCCGATGCGCTGACGCTCCCCGCCGGAGAAGGCATGAGGGTAGCGCTCCATCATATTGGGCTTGAGTTCGACCATCTCGAGTAGGCTGGCCACCCGGTCTTTGAGTGCCGCGCCCGAAGCTATCCCGTAGTTCAGCAGAGGCTCACCGATGATCTGCGCCACTGTCATTCGCGGGTTTAGCGAGCCGAACGGATCCTGGAACACGAAGCGGATGTCCTTGCGCAAATCACGCCAGCCGCGCTTATCAAGTGACAATAGATCGACTGGATTCGAGCCGCCCCGATAGCTTGCCTCTCCAGTGGCGGCGACGGCGCCGAGCAGCGCCCGCCCCAGCGTGGTCTTGCCGGACCCGGATTCGCCGACAATGCCGAGCGACTCTCCCGCGCAAAGCTCAAACGAGACCCCATCGACGGCGAAGAACGGTTCAGACCGCCGGAAGATCGAACGAGAGGCAACACTATAGGCAACACGAAGCTCCTTGACGGCGAGCAGCGTTTCTCCGAGCGCGCGACTCTCGCGCACGCGTATCTCTTTAGCGTTCCAGCCCTTGAACAGCCGCTGCGCGGTGTCCACCAGCATGCGGGCATAGGGATGCCGCGCCCGTTCGAAAATATGATCAACGGAACCTTGCTCGACCACGCGCCCTTTCTGCATCACGACGACGCGATCGGCGATAGCGGCGACGACGCCCATGTCGTGGGTGATGAACAACACACCCATGCCACGCTCGATCTGGATCCGCTTGATGAGCTTTAGAATCTCGGCCTGGATCGTTACATCAAGCGCCGTCGTCGGTTCGTCGGCAATGAGCAAGCGAGGATTGCAAGCGAGCGCGATGGCGATCATCGCACGCTGGCGCATGCCGCCTGAGTATTCGAAAGCGTAGCGGTCAATCGCCTTTTCCGGCTCTCGAATCTCCACGAGCCGCAACAAATCGATGGCCCGGGCACGCGCCGCGCGCTTGCCAATCGACTCATGCAGGCGAATCGCTTCGACGATCTGGTTGCCGATTGAGTGAACCGGCGAGAGCGCGCTCATAGGCTCCTGGAAGATCATCGCGATGTCGCGCCCGCGAATGCCGCGCATCATACGCGAGCCTGGCGACAGTGCAGCAATGTCCAGCGCATCCCCCTTCTTCGCAGGATGCAGCAGGATACGCCCGCTCTCGATCCGGCCAGGCCGATCGACGATCTGGAGGATCGAACGCGCGGTGACGCTTTTGCCGGAACCGGATTCTCCGACAAGACAAACCGTTTCTCCCTCCGTAACTTTAAAGCTAACGGCGTCAACCGCTCGGAAATCGCCCCTCCGGGTGGGAAATACAGTAACCAGATCATCAACACTGAGTAACGGCCGTCCTACCTGTGGTTCCGACTCCAAACTCGATAAGGCTCCTCCGGCAGATGAGTTTTCATTGGCCAGCATTATCGAAGGTCTCCATAGGGATCCGCGGCATCGCGCAAACCATCGCCCAGAAAATTAAGGGCGAGGACCGAGATCACTACGGCGGCGCCGGGCACGAATAGCCAGGGTGCCGCTGCGATGGATCGTACGTTTTGTGCTTCCTTGAGCAGGACGCCCCATGAAATCGTTGGCGGTTGCAAGCCGAGCCCCAGAAACGAAAGCGCCGATTCCGCCAGTATCATCACCGGTACCGCCAGCGTTGCTGACGCGATAATGTGACTCGTGAGCGAGGGGAGCATGTGACGGAAAATGATCCGTTTCTCGCTGGCTCCGTCAAACTTTGCCGCCATCACAAAGTCTTCGGTCCGAAGTCCAAGGAAGCGTCCCCGCACCACGCGCGCCAGTTCGGTCCAACCCAAGAACGAGAGCAGCGTGACGATGGCGAAATAGTTCAACGTCGGGGGCCAGTCACGCGGTAGAGCGGCCGACAGACCGAGCCAGATCGGGATGGTCGGCAAGCTGATTTTCAATTCGACAATGCGCTGGATTAGGCTGTCGATCCAGCCGCCGAAATATCCTGACACGCCGCCGAGCAGAAGACCAAGCGTGAGCGAGATCGTGACGCCGATGAGTCCGACAGACATCGAAATACGCGTGCCGTAGATGACGCGGCTTAGCATGTCTCGCCCAAGTCTATCGGCGCCGAACAGATAGAAGTGTTCTCCGGGCGTTTCAGCAGTCAGCAGCTTGCGGTCCAATGGGACAAGACCCCAGAGTTTGTAAGGCATGGTCTTGCCGAAGAATCTGATCCCTATTGTTCGATCACCGTCGCGAGCAAAGGATATTGCGAGTGTGCCTGGATCACGGGTCACCCGATAGGCATTGACGTGTGGACGAAAGCGCCAGCCCTGAGCCGTAGCCTCGAACAACTTGATCATCTGCGGGGGGGTGATACACCGCAGCGCGGTCTGGCGCCTCGGGGTCAAACGGCGCTAGAGGCTCGACAAATAATGCAACGAGATAAACGAAAAGGATAACGATGAGGCCTGCAACCGCGAGCTTGTGCTTACGGAAACGCCACCACATCAACCGCCACTGTGAGGCGACCGCTTCGTCTTTGGGCGATGATGTAAGCGCGGCACCAATCGGCTCAGTAGTACCGGTCATGATGTCACCGGTAGCGAATGCGCGGGTCGAGGATGACCAGAAGGATGTCGGAGATCAGCATTCCGACGATGGTGAGCGAGCACATGAGCAGTATGAACGCGCCCGCAAGGTACATGTCTCGCGCCAGCAGCGCTTCCAGCAGCATGGGGCCGGCTGTCGGCAGGTTGAGAACGAACGCAGTCACAACGGCTCCCGAAACCGTCTGCGGTAGCACCCAACCGATCGTGCTGACGAACGGATTGAGTGCCACGCGCACCGGGTATTTCAGGATGAGCCGCCATTCGGGCATGCCGCGTGCGCGAGCCGTTGTAACGTAGGGTTTGGCGAGTTCGTCAAGCAAGTTGGCGCGCATGACGCGGATCATGCTCGCCGTGCCAGACGCCCCCAGGATGATCATCGGCACCCAAAGATGAGAGAGGAGGTCCCCGAACTTTGCCCAACTCCAGGGGGCGTTTATGTAATCGGGCGAGAACAGGCCGCTGACGTCGCTGCCGAAATACACGATAGCGACATACATCAGCACAAGCGCGATCAGAAAATTCGGCGTGGCCAAGCCTATAAAGCCAAAAAAGGTCGCGACGTAGTCGAGTGTCGAATATTTTCTGACGGCCGAATAAATGCCGATGGGCAGAGCTACCGTCCAGGTCAAAAGAATCGTCGAGAACGCGAGCAAGACTGAGAGAAACATGCGCTCGCCGATGAGCTCGGAAACCGGCTTGTCCCACTCGTAGGACATTCCGAAATCGCCCCTGATCACGTTTGATATCCACAGCCAGTACTGGACGATGAAAGGCCGGTCGAGACCGAGTTTGCTGCGCAGAATTTCCAGCCGGTCCTGGTCGAGCAAGTCGCCTGATGCCGCGAGTTTTGCGGCATAGCTCGTCACGAAATCGCCTGGCGGCGCTTGAATGAGCGCGAAGGCAACGAGTGAAATCGCAAAAAAGAACGGAATAGCCCACAGAATGCGACGCACGATGTAGATCAGCATATTGCGGCCCTCAAGCGATTGGCTTCGCGCCGTCGCGTCCAAAACGAAGCGCCCGACGAAGCCGCAACTGGGTGTAGGAATAGGCAAGTTCGGTACCCGGCTCGAACGCCCCGGTGCCTTTTCCTGGAGCTTCGCGAACGTTTCGTTCGCTGGGATATTTCAAAATCTCCGTCTCGACGAGGTCGATGCCGAGCCCCGGAGTGTTCGGCACTGACATCAAGCCGTCTTTGGCGCGAAAGACCGGGGTCACGACCTCGTATCGGCCACGCCAATCCTCGGCGAACGTCTCCAGCATAAGGGCATTGGGAATGGTGGCGAGCACATGGAGAGCGGCCACTTCCGCAATCGGTCCGAGCGACCCCGAATGCGGCGCCACCATGATATCATGCGCCTCGGCCATTGCCGCAATCTTGCGCATCTGGCTGATGCCGCCGGCTCGCCCCGTATCGGGTTGCACGACGGCGACGAGCTCGCGCTCGATCAGCGGCCGAAAACCCCAAATCGTGGCGAGCCGCTCACCGGCGGCGAGTGGGATTGTCGTCATCTGCCGCAGCCGCTCATATTGCTCCCATTGCTCT
Source organism: Planctomycetota bacterium (assembly GCA_013286045.1). Lineage (GTDB taxonomy): Bacteria > Planctomycetota > Planctomycetia > Pirellulales > Lacipirellulaceae > JABDGM01. Next base: position 10,210 of record JABDGM010000073.1, read on the forward strand.
GGCGGCAGCGGGTCCTCAAAAAATAGGATCTCAAGCGGCTCCAGCGCGCGTGCGGTACGGACAGCGTCTGCAAATGTCATCCAGGACGGGCCGTGGCAATCGACCATCAAATCGATCTCGGGACCGACGGCCTCGCGGATCGCGGCAACGATGGCGGGATCGGCAAAGCCAGTGAAGCTAACTTTAAGGGCGCCATATCCGAGACCCTTTAGCCGGCGCGCTTCATCGGCCGTCTTGGCGTGAGTGTAGACGGGAATTCGGTCGCGGAAGCGGCCGCCGAGCAGTTGCCACACCGGCGCGCCCAGCGCCTTTCCCTTGATGTCCCACAGCGCCATCTCGATGGCAGTCAGCGCGCCGCCGCCCACAGTGCCGAGTTGGCCATGACCCATCGAGGCCAGGAACAGCTTGTGCCAGAGCCTGTCAATGTCGCAGGGGTCTTCGCCGATGAGTAACGGCGCATAGTCCTTAACCGCCGTCTCGACCACCCGAGGCCAACCTGATCCTTCGCCGACACCATACACGCCTTCGTCGGTTTCGACCCGCACGAAAAGCCAGTTACGACTGCCGCCGAAGCTCGCCGAATTGGGGCGCCCAAGCCCGGGTGCTCCAACCTGCATGAGAAAAGTCTTGATTGCGGAAATTTTCATGTTGTTTCTTTTCGGCCGCGCAGGCGGCTGCATTCCAACAAGAGAATGGAGGCTGCCCCGCATACGCGAGGCAGCCTCCAGATTTAGTTTTTGGTCGCTCAGGACGCCCAGAAGTACGTTTGAAGCAAGGTGGGACCGGGCGTCGGATAGGACCAATAGTTAGGCATTTCCGCTGGAGCGTTGACAAGCTTACGCTTGCGGATGCCGTAACGCGGCGGAATCGTCGAGATACCGATGGTCTCGAACTCAGTCGCCGAGGCCTCAATTAGCCGTTTGAGGATGGCGTTGCGTTTGTCGGGCTGGGCCTCTGCCCGCGCCTGATCCCATAACTTGTAGCGTTCAATCATGCTTGCCGGGGGCTTCTCCCCCTTGGTCCCGCCGCTCTGGTACCAGTCGGCCCACGGGATGCCTTGCCGAGAATCGTGCGTCGACGCCATGTAGACGCTGGGTATGTCGCCGGGCGTTATAGCCGTTGCAGCTGTCCAGACGGCGAAGTCATGGTCGTTGTTCTCCGACGTTTGGGAGAAAAAAAGCGAGCGCTCCATCGACAAGATCTGCATATCGATGCCGACCTTGACGAGTTGACGCTTGATGACCTCAAGCGCCTCGACCCAGACGGGACGAAAGGTCGGAATGACGGAGACCTGGATCGTCAGCCGCTTGCCGTCCGCCATCAAGCGGAAGCCGGAGCCATCCCTCTTGTCTAGCCCAAGCTCGTCGAGCAGCTTGTTCGCCTTGGCAGGATCGTAGTCCAAATACTGTTTGGCAGCCCAATCGACGTATAGCGGATCACCCGGTGGCGGGGCCGGCTGCGAGGGCTCGCTCTGGCCGAGATAAGCGAGTTCGATCACCTCGGCCCGGTCGATGGCGTGAGACAGGGCGATCCGAAATTTCTTCTGGACATAAAGCGCACGTTTCACCGGATTCTTGTTCGTCAAGTTAGGAAACAGAACCAAGTCGTTCCCGGCGGCTGCAAGCTTGACGAAATCGATCTGTGCCTTGTCCTTGTATTGGGAGAACAGCGGCAAATTAGCCGGCTCGTCGACGTGGCGCACCTGAAAATCGATATTCCCCGCAATGACCTGCAAGTTCAAACTTTCTACATCTTGCGCGATCGCAAGCGTTATTCGATCGATGTAGGGAAGTTGCTGGCCTTGCGGATCGACTTCCCAGAAATAGGGATTGCGCTCCATGACCACGCGGCTCGCGCCCCCTGCATAAGGTTCGGTGATGACCCAAGGGTCAAGCGTGGGCCGTTGCGGGTTGGCCCAGCGGGCGGGACTCTCGATATCGCCGCACTTTTTCAGGAGCAGAGCTTTCCAGTCTGGCACATTTTCTGCCTTCGCTAAACTGGCAACGTCATTATTGTAGCGTGGGTGGAACTGGCTGCAGTAATGCTTCGCCATAAAGACGGGATGCTGGCCCAGGGGCGTCGCGAGGATGCCGAGAAACTCGGCATTCGGCGAAGCAAAGGAAAACCGGACAGTCAGGTCGTCGATCTTTTCGACTTTTACAAGTTCTCCCGAGACGCGATAGCGTGCGGCAGGCGAGGCGTATTCCGGGTTGAGGTATACGTCGTTCATACTGAACAACACATCATCGGCTGTCATCGGCTTGCCGTCCGACCAGCGCAACCCTGCCCGTAGTTTGAAAGTGAAGACCTTTGCGTCTGGTGAGGCCTCCCAGCTTTCAGCAACATTGGGAAGGATTTTGGTGAACCCGGGATCCCACCGTGTCAGGCCTTGGCTGCTCATGAGCCGGAGGATGTTGTTTTGATCGGCGGATCCGCGCAGCGCGCTGCGTATTTGGCCGCCGTAACTGCCGATGCGTTCGAGCGGCTTAACGACTTCCGGCCGCGATGGGAGCCGCTTCGCTACAGGGGGTAGTTCGCCCTTTGCGACCTTGGCAGCAAGTTCGGGCGCTTCAGTGTATGTCTGGCTCTGGGCGACTGCGGTAACTGAAACCATAGCGCTGAGGCAGAACGCTGCGGCACAGACATTGATCTTAGCGGCACAGACATTGATCTTAGTTGTCAGGCTTTTCCGGGTTGTCGACATTATGTTTATCCTCCACAGCGAGATTAAGGATCGACACGCCTCTTATCGGGCATTCATCCCTCGCTCGGCAGCAATGAAACGCAGTTGCAAATATTTGTCAAATATGTTTTTACAACATAGGACGGATCGTTACAGACCCAACACGACGGATGCCGATGTGGTGAGAGCGCTACCAGTCTCTAGGCATCTTCGGATTCCGACAGCGGATCGCGGCCGGAGCCTCAGCGGTGTCGTCTATGAGCGAATTTTAGCCAATATCGTTTCCGGCGACTTTGTCGTGAATAGCCGTTTGCCGACCGAAGCCGAATTGGCAAAGCGATTTGGTGTATCGCGGCCGGTGGTGCGGGAAGCCTTGGCGCGCTTGCGTGATGACGATGTCATCGTGTCCCAGCAGGGATCCGGATCCTACGTTAAGGCCAAGCCGGCCCCAGTTCTGCTGTCGTTTGGACCACCGACCAGTATAGCAGACATGCAGCGCTGTTTTGAGTTCCGCATAAGCACTGAAAGCGAAGCAGCGTTCCAGGCTGCGAATCGCAGAACGAAAGCTGATCTCCAAGCTCTTTCAGCATCATTCGAGGCGCGGGAGGCTGTTATTGCCCGCAATGACACCGGCGTCGAGGAGGATTTTGCCTTCCACCGTACGATATGCGTGGCGACGCAGAACCGCTTCTTCGTTGAGGCGATGGATTTTCTCCACGACAACATCACAACAGGCATCAATTTCACCCGCAATCTGTTGCTTCCGCCTGCGGAATATCGGCTGGGCAAGATCCAGTCCGAGCACGCCGCCATCTTGCGCGCGATCGAAGTCGGCGATGGCGAAGCGGCGCGGCGGGCCATGCGCACCCATCTTGGCAGCGCCAAGAACCGCTTGTTCGAGGGGACCGACACCAATCCAAGTCCCTGAGCATCGCCACCCACGGTCCACTCAACGACGCGCCGGACGTCGCCAAGCTACCGGCGAATATTGATGATCTCGACCCAGTTGGGGTTCTTGCCCATCAGATAATCCTTGAGCATGGTGAGCTTGCCGGATGTCTTGTCGATCAAATAGCTAGTCATGCTATTGGAAAGCTGGCCGACCGCCAGCAGATAGCGGCCGGACGCATCGATGTTGAAGGCGCGCGGCTGCTTCTCGGTCGGATAGGAACCGATCGAGCTCAGCATGCCGGTGTTCGCGTCAACGCGGAACGCCGCCAGCGTGCTTGTCGTGCGCTCGGAGGCATAGAGGAACTTACCATTTGGGGTGAGGTGGATGTCCGACGCCCAGGGCTTGCCACTGAACCCCTCCGGCAACGACGTGGTGACCTGCATTTCCGCGTTCATCGTGCCGGTTACGGCATTCCAGGAAAATACGTGGATCGCGCCATCGAGTTCGCCGATGAGATAGACGAATTTATTATTCGGCGAAAATACCAGATGGCGTGGTCCACTCTTGGCTTTGACGCTGACGGTCGGCGGTGCGTTGGGTGTTAGCTTACCGGTCCCTGCATCGAATTTTTGCTGGTAGACGAGGTCGCCGCCGAGGCTGGTGTGCAGCAAATAACGGTTGGTTGGATCGAACACGACGCAATGGGCGTTTGGCTGGGTAGCTACAATCTGTTTGGCGGTCTGCACAACGCCATCCGAGCCGATCGAGCTGATCGCGATTATGTGGTCGAAATAAGCAGCGCTTGCGAGATATTTTCCGGTGCCATCAACACTCAGATAGGCCATCGAAGCGGGCAACGGGCCACTGCCGATGCGCGTGAGCTTGCCGGTCCTGCCGTCGATGGTGAAAGTCGTCACGGAAAACGGTTCGTTGCGCAGGCCGACAAACAGCCGTGTCTTGTCCGGGCTTACCGCCATTGGCAGCGAGTTACCGGGCTTGTTCGGCCCGGGCACGACCACGGTCTCAACCGGTGTCAGATCGCCATTAGATTTAAGCGCCAGAACGGTAATGTCCTGGCTGTCCGAATTTCCAACATAGACGAACGCTTCGGCACTGGCAGACGACATGGAACCCCGCAGAGGCGTCTCCTTGCTCACGAGAGAAATCTGTGGCGGCAAACGAGTTTTCAAAACGGAAATGGATAAAATCTATCGTTGCATAAATTGTAGACTATGAAAACGCTGTCTCGCGCAATGCGCCTGCCGCATCAACCGACAACCATCTTGCGCCAGGCGCCGGGGCTTAGCCCGACATGACGCTTGAACATGCGAGTGAGGTGGCTTCGGTCCGCGAAACCGCAGGAATGAGCGATCATGGACAGCGACATATCTCAGGTTCGCTCGCTACCTTTACTTCCCGAACGATCCTGCCCGTGTCATCCACAATGCAGACGCTGGTCTCCTTGACTGAAACATCTAGTCCAGCAAAATGGTCCATGGCTCACGCTTCTCCTTCTGATGCTTGAGGCCGTGTCAACGGACCTCGTTTCACCATCAGCCTGAAGCGCAGCACCCAAAATCTTCAGCTATCCACAAGCTGCCGGCCGATTACCCCATCTATTGGACAAGAGCGGACATTGAGCGCCCGTCGTGCTCCGATCTTAATTTATGAATACACGGCCTAGGTCTGCAAAAATATTTGCAACGCCGGTAAACTAATAGGCTCAGCCGGTGTTGTTGTATTGGGCGGACAGTTTTTTGGAGCAATTAGTATGCTGACCCGGTCTGTAGAATTGCTGGCCGTCGCAATATCGGCGGCGATGTTAATGGTCGCCTCGCCTGCTCGCGCGGAGGTCTTTTATCCTTGGTGCGCCGGGTACAGCGGGGGAAGAGCCGCTGGCGGAACCAATTGCGGCTTCGTCACCAGAAGCCAGTGCATGGCGACCATCAGTGGGGTCGGCGGCTGGTGCTACGAAAATCCGGCCAGCCCTGATCCAGTCCAAACTCGCAAGCGGCACCGAAAAAAGGACTGACGGAAAGCGTCGCTTCGACGCTGCCCTCCAGCGGCCTGTCAGGCCGCGACCCGAACCTCGGGCGCGGGTGTTTGCGGATTGGCTTTGAGCCAATCGCGCGCGGCGCGCTGGGCGCAACCGATTTCGGCGTCCGCCATCTGCTCGGCGATTTCGCGGCGCAGCTGCGCGCCTTCCTTGTGGCCGCGCATGGCCGCGATATTGAACCACTTGTGTGCCTGCACCAGGTCGACTGCAACCCCAGCGCCTGACGAATAACTCATGCCGAGGACAAAGCAGTCTTCGGCATTCGTGGGCTCGCGCAACGTCATCTCGATGTCAGCCATTTTTTGGCTCCCCATTTATCGCGGCTGATCCGCCCCAGCGTCCAGCAGCTTGTCCCTGTTGCCCGGCCAAAGCATTCCGTCCGAGCATCGCGATCATCGGGATAAAATTTGAATGACAGTTTAAGTGTTGCGATGAAGAGATCATGAATTCGCGCGGCCCCCTCCGACGCGGCCTTACGGAAAACACCGTATTGCCGCCACGAATCGACTATTCCGGGCATAAGTTGACGAACTGCTAACCGCGCTGCTTTAGCGAGAACTAACCACCCGGAAATCTAATTGTCATAATGCAGACAAGCCGCCGTCAGCGGTCAAACGAGACAGGGAATGGCTCGATGAAATTCGTAAGTCTGGCAGTATTTGGAGCTCTCGTGATGTCGAGCGCGGCATTGGCCGGCGCGCCGGAAGGAACCTGGTTGTCCCAGGATGGCGGCACCAAAGTCCATATCGCCAATTGCGGCGGCAAGCTCTGCGGCACCGTAGTCTGGCTCAAAGAGCCCAATGATCCCAAATCCGGCAAGGCGAAGACCGACCAGCACAATTCCGACGAGGCCAAGCGTTCGCGTCCGCTGCTCGGTCTGCAGGTGGTGCAAGGCCTGAGCCCGGACGGCTCCGACACTTGGTCGGGCCAGATCTACAATGCCGACGACGGCAACACCTATCAGGCGCACATGAAGGTGCCCGATTCCAGCACCGCGCACGTGCAAGGCTGCGTGCTGGGGATCTTGTGCAAATCGCAAATCTGGACGCGGGCTAACTAGCTTGCCCTTGCGCGTTGGCCAAACAGCACCGCCTGCACTTTCGGGTCCTTCATATCGATGCCTTGGCGCAGCTCCATGCCGAGCGCCATGCCGCGCTTGACCGCGGGACGCGCTTTCATGCGTTCGAGCCAAGCCTTGAGGTTCGGGAATTCTTCGATGTCCTGACCCTGCCGCGCCCAGCCATTGACCCAGCCGACGATCGCCATGTCGGCGATCGAATATTTGCCGGCGATGAAATCGCGGTCCTTGAGCCGCAGGTTCATCACGCCATAGAGCCGGTTCACTTCATTGACGTAGCGGTTGATCGCATATGTCAGCGTCTCGACAGCGTAATTCTTGAAGTGATGCACCTGACCCGCCATCGGGCCGATGCCGCCCATCTGCCAGAACAGCCACTGATCGACTTCGACGCGCCCGCGCTCGTCGCTTGGATAAAATTTGCCGGTCTTGCGGCCGAGATATTGCAGGATCGCGCCGGACTCGAAGATCGAGATGGGCTTGCCGCCCGGGCCGTCGGGATCGACGATCGCCGGCATGCGGTTGTTGGGAGAAATTTTCAAAAAGTCGGGCTTGAACTGCTCGCCCTTGGAAATGTTCACCGGAATGAAATTGTACGGCAGGCCGCACTCTTGCAGCATGATCGAAATCTTAAAGCCGTTTGGCGTCGCCCAGTAATAAAGATCGATCGGCTTTGCGGATTTTTTGGCAGACTTATCCTTGGCCGATTTGGCTTTGCTCTTGGTCTTGGTCTTGGTCTTGACCGTTTTCTTGCCGCTTTTGGCTTTGGATTTCCCTTTTGCCGATTTCGTCTTCGACTTTGCCCGCGCCATCTCGCTGGTCCTCGCCCGTAAAACCTCGATGAATTGACCTCTGACCTAGGTCCGCCTTGGGCAATCCGCAACAGCCCAAAAAAGCATCGCAGGAGGCGATTTGCGCCCCAACCTATCCGATCATACTACACGAATACAATCATAGATGGTTCTTCTATAAACGGGTTGCGGCGACGGCCGTACCTCAAGAGACACACCAAGGGGGCACCAATGACCAAATTGCTATTCGCTGCTGTGCTGGCCGCAGGCCTGATTGCGGCGCCGTCGCCGAAGCTGACGCAAACCGCCGCTGCGCAAGCGCAAACCGACAAGAAGGAAACCAAGAAAGAAACCAAGAAAGAAACCAAGAAAGAAACAAAGGCCAAGAAGGAACCGAGCGCCGGCATGCTGGCGATGCGCGAGCGTCAGAAAAAACGCGGCGCCGAATGGAAAGAGGCCAAGGCCGCCGGCAAAATAGATAAAGGGCAGAAGTGGCCGCAATTCTGGAGCGCGTGCAACAAGCGCTTGAAGACGGCTGGCTGATCCGAAACGCTACGCGCTTTAAAAAACTGAGGGCGTCGGCGAAACGTGAAGTCTCGCCGACGCCCTCTGTCGTCATTGAACCGGGGCGTCTCGGGGTAACCGCGATGCGCTCGTCACTCGAGTCGCGCACCGGTCCGTATGACGCAATCTTCGGCCTCTATGGCCGAAGACCCAGCAAGTGAATCAGAAGACTAGAGCCTCTTCTTCCGGCCCTTTTTCTTCGTCTTCGCTGCCGCTTTCTTTCTACGTTTAGCCATTTGCTGCCCTCCTAGCCATGTAACATGGCGGGTGTCGCATCAGTGCGATCGGGAATCGAAGCGCACTGTCATTCGGTTTACTACAGAGCAATGAAAAAAACACTGACTCCACTTGCCGATGTGTATATGCGAGCGCTGCTTCACATGCAGCGGCCATACGACGACATGTTTA
>JABDGM010000074.1 GCA_013286045.1 Planctomycetota bacterium
AATCCTATCCTGTTCGTCGGCAGCTCGACGATTCGCATGTGGCAGTCGGCCGACGGCTTCCCCGGCCTGCCGATCCTCAACCGCGGCTTCGGCGGCAGCACGACCGACGACGTCAACCACTTCGCCGACCGTATCGTCTTCAAATACAAGCCGAGCTTGATCGTCTTCTATTGCGGCGATAACGACCTCGCCGGCGGCCGCACGCCCGATCGCGTTTTCAACGACATCCACACATTTCTTTTAAGCGTGAACGAACGCCTTCCAAATACACCAATTATTTTTCTCGCGATCAAGCCCAGCATCGCCCGCTGGAAGCTCTGGCCGCAAATGCAGGAAGTAAACGCCCGCGTCAAAGAGCTCACGCACGAGACCAAGCAACTCACGTACATTGATACGGCCCCGCCGCTTCTCGGCGCCGATGGCCAACCGCAAAAGGAGCTCTTCCGCGACGACGGCCTCCACATGAACGACAAAGGCTACGCGCTGTGGAACAAATTGCTCGCCCCGGTCCTCATGCATTAGCAATCGCCGGTCGTTCCGGCTGTATACTTTGCCACACATCGACACTACTTCCGTTATCCAACAGGTCTTCCCGTATCTGATCATCCGGGATGTCCCGGCCGCGATCGAGTTCTACAAGCGTGTGTTTAACGCCGAGGAGATGATGCGTCTTGCAGAACCCAGCGGCCGCATTGGCCACGCCGAACTAAAACTCGGTGTCGCGATGGTGATGCTTGCCGAAGAATTTCCGGAGCGCGGCATCCTGAGCCCGCTATCGTACGGCGGCTCCGGCTCATTTTTGCATCTGCACGTGGCCAATGTCGACGAGATAACGCAAACCGCAGCTAATGTCGGCGCAAAAATTCTTGCCGAGCCTAAAACGCAGTTTTACGGCGAGCGCTCCTCAAAAGTCCAAGACCCGTTCGGCCACATTTGGATGCTCGGTCAGCACATCGAAGAAGTTACGCCAGAAGAAATGCAACGCCGCTATTCAGAGTTGCTTTCGAAGAGTTCGAAAGAATAGAACCGGCAGATTGCTGACGCGCCCGCCACTGTCAGCGGCTGCGACGTCGCTTCGGCAGCAGACTCACCGCACCAAAGACGGCCAGCAAAATCGCAGTCGGCTCAGGCACTTCGCCGCTTTCAAGCGTACCGCTGCCACTCCCCGGCTTGTTGAAGTTGGATCGCCACAAGTCGTATAGCGATTGCCCGATCGGCGTTCCGAGCCCGTTGTCGTTCGGCAACGCGGTGTTGGACCCAACATTATTACGCCACAACACGTAGTCCGCCGCATCCACTCGGCCGTTGTTGTTGAAGTCCCCCTTCACGCCGGAAAGAGGCACTGTCAACGTAATTTGGCTGTTCGTTCCTGTGCCGTAGCTCACCGTGTAACCCGTAGTCACGTGATTAAACGTTCCGGTGAGAGTTCCCGCGTAAGTGGCAATGACCCAACTCACGCCCGAAGGCGATCCGTTGATATCGAGAAACTCGTTATTGGACAGGTCGAGATTGCCGCCCACGGCGAGCTGGTCGCCAAGATCCATCAAGAGATGGGAGTTTGCAGCCATCGTCACATTGCCGGTCGCCGTCAATGTGCCCACTCCGTTCCCCGGTGCAAGGGTGCCGTTGTTCGTGATCGCGCCTGCGACAGTTCCACTGCCGCCGAGCGTGCCACTCGTGTTGATCGTGATCGCACCAGTGCCGGTTTTCGAACCGTTCACCAACAATTTACTGCCCGTGCCCGTGATCAAAGTCGTCCCAGCGAAATCGTTCGCCGCGTTATTCAGCTGCACGACAGCGCCACCCTGCACAGTCAGACCACCTGCCCCGGTAAGTTTGTCATTGATGATGGTCGAGCCAGCTCCAGCCACCTGCGACTGAATCGTAATCGTGCTGCCAATCGTGAATGTCGAAGGCGCTGCGGCAGCACCCAACACGAGGTTCGCCGCAGTAGGAATGTTGTTTGAAATAATTCGACTCGTCGCGCCGAGCGTAATCGGCCCCGCGAGCGTCAGGCTAACTGGCGTGACATTGACATTCGACGCGGTGAAACCGCTCGTTAACGTAATCGGATTCGAAATCGAGCGATCCGCCCCGACCGGTTGGAGCACGGGTGCAGTCGACGTGTTGTTTAGAATCAGAGTTCCAGTGCCCAAAGGACCAGCTGTAAAACTGGCGCCCGGCAACGCATTCGAACTCGCTCCGAATCGAACGCTCTCGGCCAGGCCGGTAGCCGTTGTATCTCCGGCGTAAGTGTTCAAAGCGTTGAATGCCACCGATCCCGTGCTTCCCAAAGAGATGGCGGTGGCCGGCGTCGCGCCGCCCGCGGCATCTTTAATAACATCGTTGATCACCGTAGGTCCGCTGCCGATGATCGACACCGTTTGCCCACCCGTTGTCGGCAGCGTCCACGTCGAAGGGCTCGCCGCGGAGCCCAGCGTCAGCGTTCCTATCATATTGTTTGCGAGCGTGCGGCCGCCGGTGTCCATCGTAATAGGTCCGCTCAACGTCAATCCGCTAGAGTCCGCTGCGTTCGCGAACTTTATGCCGAACGTCATCGACACTGGGTTTGAAATGACTCGATCGCCGCCGATCGGCTCGAGCGTGCTATTCGTCGAGCTGCTGGCGATGAGCGTGCCCCGCCCAAACGGCCCCGATGTATCTCCGACGTTGTAGTCCGTCGAGAACCGTATCGTATTTCCTCCGTTCAACACTGTGTCGCCCAGGTAAGCGTTGTGGGCGTTCAGTGTCACGATCCCGGAGCCGGTAAAAGCAACGGTCGGCTTCGGGCTAGGGATAATCGCAGCATCTTGGATGACGTCGTTTACCACCGTGTTGCCCGTACCAAAAAACGATACGGTCTGCCCGGTGCCACTCGCTAAAGTAATCGTCGACGGACTCGCCGCGAGCCCGAGTGTCAACGTTCCGGTCATGTTATTAGTAAACGTGCGACCGGTTGCCCCTTGGGTAATTGGTCCCGCCAGGGTCAACCCACTTGAGTCTGCCGGGGCATTCGCCGTTGTGATCCCGAACGTCATCGAGACGGGGTTGGCAACGACACGGTCGCCGCCGATCGGTTCCAAAATATTGTTCGTCGAACTATTCGCGATGATTTTTCCCAAACCGAGCGGACCGGACGTATCGCCCGTATGAAAGTCGGTGGCAACTCGCACAGTCGAAACACCGTTGAGCAAATTATCGCCCGTGTAGGTGTTGTGACCGGCAAGCGTAACTGAACCGGTTCCAGTAAACGCGATAGTGGTAGCCGGGCTCGTCGCACCTGGCGAGTCTTGAATGACGTCATTGACCACGGTTGCGCCCCCGCCGGTGAAACCTACGCTTTGACCCGCACTTGTCGGCAGCGTAAGAGTTGAGGGGCTGGCCGCCAGGCCAAGTGTCAAAGTCCCCGCCATGTTGTTTGTGATCGAGCGGCCCGTTGCGCCTTGCGTGATCGGACCGCTTAAAGTCAATCCGCTTGTGTCGCCCACGACGCTCCCCACAGTCAGGCCGAACCCCATCGAAATCGGATTGGCGACCTCGCGATTGCCGCCGACGGGTTCCAAGATGTTATTCGCCGCGTTGTTGAGTGAAAGAGACCCCGTTCCGAATGGCCCGGCCGTACCTCCGACGTGGAAATCCGATCCGATTTGAACGGTTGAATTGCCGTTGAATTGCGTACCGCCAGAGTACGTGTTAAGGCCGTTGATTCTCGTAATGCCGTTGAGGCTGCCCGCAAATTGCACGTTGCTGCTCGCAGTTCCGCCTCCGGCCGCCGCATCTTGAATCACATCGTTCACGACAGTGGTTGAAACGGACGCCGGCGCGAGGATCAACCCTTTTCCGATCCCGTCATCGCCGCCCAACTTGATCGTCGACGAATTCGGCGTTGCACCAAATGTCACCGTTTTGCCCGCCGCAGAGATCTGATTCGTTATCGTACGCACGCCTCCAGCCGAGTTCGTAATCGTGATCGGCCCATTAAACGACAAGCTATTGGCGCCGATATACGTCATGCCCGAATCGAGCGAAAGCGCATTGGAAACCAAATGGTCTGCGCCAATCGCGCTAAATTGCGGTGCTGTGGTAGCCAATGAAACCGCAACCAACCCCGTGCCGAATGCCGAGTCACTGCCAATTTGAATTGCCCCCGCGGTCCCGGTGTTTACCGAGATTGTCGTCCCACCCGTATACGTGTTCACGCCTCCTAATGTGAAGACTACGCCAGTGTTCGAAGCGCTGGGTGCGTTGAGAGCCAACGACGCGGGCTGACCGCTCACCTCAGTGATATTGCCGTTAAGCACTGTTTGAGAGGTCGTTCCTGAATTCGACAAAGTCAGGTTGCCACTTGCAACAATGTTTCCCTTCAACGTGAGCGTTGCGTTGTTCGACGCGTTGCTCATGTTCTGAATCGAAGCGTTGGGAAGTTGCAAGTCGGCGCCAATCACTTGCGGCTGGGCGACTGTCTGCGTCACTAGGATCGATCCGCCAGTGTCGAAAATGAACTTGTCGCCCGACCCCGCCGCTCCCAGTGTGTACGACGGCGTAATCCCGTTGTCGAACTCAATCGTATTGATCGGCTGGGCCGCGCCGCCCAAACTCACCTGCCAATTGATGCTGCCGTTGTTGTTGAAGAACGCGGTGTCACCGCTGCCGGGGACGCTGCCATTCCAATTGCCGGCCGTCGTCCACTTGTTATCGGGGACGGCGCTGCCGGTCCAAATTCGATTGTTTTGAGCGTGCGCGAGAGACGCGAGCAACAGCACGACCACGGCCGCAGAAGCGGACAGACGGCGAGCGACGAACATTAGGGAGATACCTCCAACCCAGAAAGCAGGAGCTTCAACTCCCCATCTATCGATGCTAAACCCGGCCTATTAATCGGTCAACAAAATCGCTGCCAATGGCGGATAATCGGCCCCAGTCGGAGGATCACAAAGCTAAGTTGTCGCACTGCAATTCGAGGCTTTTGACGCTCGATCGCGAATTCTTTCCGCATTCGCTCAACGCGATTTCGACAATTCGCCTGGTTGACCAAGAATGTTAGAATCGAGCCTTTCGCCCTCGTAGCTCAGGGGATAGAGCAGTGGTTTCCTAAACCATTGGTCGCATGTTCGAATCATGCCGGGGGCGCTTACACTTACGTCGATTGCGATGATCGACTGTACCTAGGTACGCTTTTATGGAACTACGGCAATTTATCAGCGATGTGCTTGAATCGATCATTGTAGGTGTAAAGGAGGCAGAGTCAGTCGCGGTAGATCACGGCGCGATAATCAATCCGTATAAAATCCAAACGGAATTTGGCGGAAATAACCTGGGCAGGAAAACCAGCACTAAAATCCACGGCTCGCAACTCGTTGAATTTGACATCGCGCTGACCGTCGAGGATTCCAGCGGTAAAGATGGTGGAGCTCAAATTTCAGTATTGAGTGTCGGGTTAGGCGGCAAACTCTCATCGTCGTCTCACAACTCGACTGTTTCTCGTGTCAAATTTGCTATTCCGGTCGTCCTGCAGTCGGTTGGGGGCCTGAAAGGCGATGGCGAGTCATCGCTGTAAGCCTTCTGCGAATGATGACGGCGGATTCTTGCACGGTCCCTGGGGCATAATGCTTGCGGGTCGTCTCTGTACTCGCATGACGTAGCACGCGGGAGACTTCACGCTCGGGTACGCCCGCCGATACCAGCCGCTCTGCGCACGTCCGGCGCAAATCGTGGCTGCTCGCAAACTTCTCTTTGCGGCTGCCCTTAGCGGGCTCTACGACGATGCCAGCGGCCTTGCCGATGCGACTGATGACTTTGCCAACCCATTCTGCATCCGGTCGCTGGTGACGCACGCCGCGACCTAGCTTCGTTTGCAGGCTCATCGGATTAACGACCCAGCCGAACCGTTGCACCTTTGGCGTAATCGTCAGTAGGCGATCGAACGATGGCAGCAGCGGAATCGATTCTTCCGTATCGTTCTTTTGCATTGCAGCAGGAACGACCAGCACCGGCTCTTGCCGCCGCGGCCATTGCGGAGTGATATACCGCTCATCTGACCAATGCAGGCTCATAATCTCTTCGAGACGCAAACCACTATGGAGAATTGCCCGCAGCAGATACCGCCACGACGGACCGGCTTCCTTACCGACAACGGCGCCAACCGCCTTTAGCATTGCCCGCACTTCCTTACGGGTAAGTGCCCTGCCCTTCATGTGCTTTAACTTCGCGACTTTGATTTTCTTCAACTTCGGCACAGCCGGCAGCCATTGCATGTACTCGGCCCAACTGAGCGCGGCAACAACGGCTGCCATGTAGTTTCGGACGGTGTACTTCGCGCGAGGACCGTGCCCCTCATCGCCTCGCAGGAGCTTGCTTTGCAGTTCGTGCAATGCTTCGCTGTTGGCGACGTCGGACAAATACCGCGGCTTCAGGATCCGCTCGGCAATATCCAGCCGGCACTCCGCCGAGGTGACCGTCTTATCTCGCAGCGTCGACAACTGCAGTTCGGTGTACCGCTCTCGGAACTCCTCCCAGCCCATCGACGGGCCACCCTTGCGCCGTTTCGGCTTTGCATCGATGCCCAGCAGCAGCTTCGCCTCGAGTTGCTTTTTGAGCTCGATCGCCGTCTCGGCGTCGTATGTCTCGGTCGTGATCCGCACTTCCTTCCCGGTTTGCGGGTCGGTGTAGCGCAGTTGAATCGGTCGACCTGTCGGCTTCGCGATTCGCACTCTTGGAATCTTTGGTTTGGTCATTGTGTCCTCGAATATTTCAGAATGCAGGTGTGATGGTGTATTCCCAATCGGCGGCCAGTTCGCCAAATATGCGGGCAACGTCTCGGCGGGCGGCGTCAAACCGCAACTCGATTTCGCGGGGGTCTTCTGGCAAAAGTAGGTCGAAGTGAATCTGTCCCTTACCGGTTCCGCCGCCCATGCACGTTCCAGCGCTGCAGTCCTCTAGCGCCGCCACGAGCTTCGCGAGGACCGCAAGGCCCTTGCTTGGAGTGAATGCCCCATTGGTGCAATCCGCGGTAACACAAACTATTGCTTCCATCTCATCATCTCTTTCATAAAGCCCCGCGCTGCCCCGCGCGGGTTCTCGCCAAGAAACTAAACCGGTACGCCGTCACGCAAATACTTACGCGCTGCCATCGCGGACAGCGTGAAGCGTTCGGATTCGGTCAACAGCGCGCGGTATGACTCTTCAACGTGCTTAAGAGCCTTGGCCGCAATCTCCGGCGCCGTCGCTGCAACTTCCGCTAGAATCTCGCGTGCGGTTTCGACGTTCAGGAATTGCACGTTGGCAATATCGCTACGCTTCATCGGCTTGGCCCACCGGCGACTTCGCACTTCCTCAGTCTTTGCCGGCAGTGGTGCAATGGGTGGCAACTCGTAGTTGCCATCTGCGTTGTGAAGCCCCAACTCGGCAGCACCGTGAAATCTCTCCGCTAGCTCGGGCGGTTTCGTTCCCGCGCGAAGTGCTGCAGCGCGTGCTGCAATGTTGGGGTCGAGCGCATTTTCATTCCGTTCAAGACAAACTGCCATGTTTCGTACTCCCCGCGCGCGGCGGAAAGGTGCCGGGCCGATTAGCGCTTCTGTAAAGATTACAGAACCGCTCTCGTACCCGGCGGACAATCCGATGCGCGCATACAAAAGCCAGTAGGCCGAGCACCTCGGTTAGTAAGGTGTCTAAGACACCCGCGCGTACCCCGCTCCCCGGCTACCCGGATCAATGCTGTTGTACGTGCCCAAGCTGCTCGGCCTACTGGCCTGATGGTCAACATCGAATTGTCCTTAGACGGGTTACTACGCCCGGCCGGCAGTAATGCCGACACGGTTATTCTGCGCTGGCTCCAAATCAAAAGTCAATCCCGTTAGAATTAGTCGTATGTGGCCGTTCAGAAGAAGGCGAAGCAAAATCCTTGATACCTGCAACTTTGCCGTTGCGCGCGACGAACTTGGAGATTTCTTTCGCGCCGCGAATCAACATGCAAAGGCGGATGACAAAGTAGTTATTTTTAAAAAGCATTTTGCCGAGGGGTGGGAGCGCTTCGCGGCCAATCCATGCCGAGAAACAGCCAGTCGATGGCTCAAAGACGCTCCCGATTACGATGATTTGATTCTGGGCTACTTCGAGCAGTGCTGTCCCGGGGGATATCTGCTCGAGATTAGGTTGAAGCTGGAACGGCATCTCCGGTCGTGAGTTTTGACGTTGCCCCGTTGTAAATCGATCGCACCAAATGCCCCAGGAATTGCGCCGAGGCGTCGGGTCGTGGTTTGATACCTCGGGTGCTGGATTGCATAATGCTATCTCTATCGCGTCCACCACCGACCGGAGGGTGACAGTGACCGCAAAACGTTCCGCTACCGTTCTGGTTCTACTATTCATTGCTGTGTGGGCGCTTAACACCCGCGGCAAGGATGTCGTGAGTAAGGCGAAATACAACGCAATTCAAAGCGGAATGTCATACAACGAAGTGGTCGAAATTATTGGCAAACAGGGCGATGAAAATGCCAGTAGCGTTGTCCCTGGTGTTAGCGGCGTCATGCCATCCATAAACACGCAAATGTATTCCTGGATTAACTGGGATGGCTCAAACATGAATGCGATGTTCCAGAACGGAAAACTAATTAACAAAGCCCAGTTTGGTTTGAAGTGACTTCGCTACAATTCGACCATGGCCATCCTCTCTGAATTGCTCGAACTGCTTTCACCCTTCCCGGCGGAACAAATGGAAGCGTGGCCCGGTTCGACGCAGGTTAATAGTCCGCAGTTCGACTTGCCGCAGTGCGCGGAACCGATCGACTAATATATTGAGCAGCGCGAATCCAAAGTCAGAACAGACCAACGGCTGACGTTTGGACGATCAAACAACTGATTCAGTGTCCGTACAATGAATACATCTGCAAAATGCGATAAGTGCGGGGGCGGTAATCTCGAGCCCGGCAGGGTCCAGGGGCACTTTCCGCTTGAGTTCTACCCTACCAAGAAGAAGCCGGGCAAATGGCTACCGGCCCACGTGCCGGTTACTGGCATCGCGTGCTTGGATTGCGGAGCAATAACACTAAGCGCAGATCCTGATAAACTCAAATCATCAGTGTCGGCTGAACTATTCTCTCCCGAGCAATGAGTCATTCCCCGCCCCTCGTGGCGGGCTTTTTCGTGCGCGGTAGAATTGGGGCATGAGATTTAGCTTGGCTAATCTACTTTGGCTGACTTTTTGGGCGGCAATCCTGATTTCATTCCCGCGATTTGTCGCTACCCTTAATTCCAACCGCTCTCCGCAGGCACACTTTGAGCAGAATTCCATTTCTTACGTCATCATGCTGTCGATTGCGGCGGTAGGCGCGATAGCAGGACGGGCAAAAACTGGTGCCGCAGTTGGCGTTCTCGTTGCAATGCTGGTCGTTTCTTGTTTGGCGATGTTTATCTACGCAGATCAAAATTAATTTCCTAGCAACACAGTCTTCCGCCAGTGCCGTAGAATCGGGGCCGTGAGCGACGCGACTAAACATTTGGAGCTACTCGCCCAATACAGTGGCATAACCGATAGGGTCATGCTCGTGATCAGGCTTGGCATCGTCCCTGCGTGCCTCGTCGCGTTTATCGTCGGGCTAATGTTTTTGTCGGACAGGTGGCAGCGACGGAAGTAGCCGAGTGCGCGGTAGGATGGTGGGCATGGTGCGCCACGCCGAATTACTCTTTGCTCATATTTCTGACGAGGGCATGAAGTCCGTCGGCTGGTTCATTTTGTTGTTTGTAGGCGGCTCCTTTTTCTCAATATGTTTCGGAATCCTCGCCTTAGTCAGATCGACGGACAAAAGCTCACCCTTATACAAGAGACTCAGAATAATCGGGCTCTTGCTTACGTTCGCGATGCCGCCAATCGTATTTGTTTTGGCTCTTTTGGTGGCGATGCTGGTCGATTGGCACTGGCGACAGACTCTTAGATAAGGCTCCCCATCAGCGCATTACTAGGACCGATGAAACACCGCAAGTTGCGAATCGCGTGGTCGGTGGCGTGGGGAGTGGTGGCGGTGCTACTGATTGCGTTGTGGATTCATGGTCATTGGTACCAAGACTCATCCACCGTGTGGGTATCAAAGTCGACAATGGTATATAGCGAGTCGTATAACGGCTGGATCGAATTTGGCTATTCGCAGTTTGACACGCGTCTAGAAGATATGAGCCGCCATCCGAACACGGGGATTAACTTTCACTATGTCGATCACTCAAGCCCAGACGTGTCGCCAGGCGGACGGTGGAGTCATTACCTAATTAGGGAGCCTAGCGCCTTTGCCTTCGGAGTAGTCGCCCCATTTTGGCTACCAATTCTCGTCAGCATTACAATTTCCGGGCTGTCGTGGCTTCCGTTTCGTTTCTCACTCCGCACGCTCCTAATCGCCACGACGTTCGCTGCCGTTGGGCTGGGGCTGATCGTGTGGCTGCGACATTAGGCCGCCGAGCTTAAGGGCTCGCTACGCCCCAAATGGTTGCAAGGTCGTCTAGATAAGTCGCCGGCAGTGCCAAGTCCCACTTTTCGCGGAGTTGCGGTGGGTTGCTTTCCAACCGTTCGAAGATTGCGATGCTCTCAGGCTGAAACAACAAGGGGCTACATCGTTCATCATTCGCATATGTTTGAAATATCTCATCTAGCTTCTCTTCATTTTGCGCGACGAAGTCATGGAGCAAAGTCGGGTACTGACTTAATTCGTCCGCGCTAAACGCTCCCTTAATGGTGGCCAATATTAGGAGAGACAGCGCCTTGTCGCATCGGCGAGCCGCGAATCTGTAGAAAGCCTTTTCAAGCTCATATAGCATCGCTGCCTCCTGGAAGTTTGGAAGTTGTCGAACGTCGTTCTGAATGATCTGAAGCTCTCTGTCGAACAGCTCAACGAGCGCAACCAGTCGGTTAACGTTTCGCAGTAGCTCTCGCGGTGGTTCCTGAGCAGGCTTGTACGTGAGATCATGCGCTACGTCAGACCATAGGTTCTGAGCGCGTGTATGTACCTGAATTTCGCAACCGAGGCCGATGCACTTGCGACTACATTTCGTCATTTCCGGAATAGTCACTTGGTAGTGCTTACCGGCATAGCCGAATTGATCAGCAGCCAAAAGCGACTCTTTGTCTTCGTACTCGTTGACCTTAAATAGGCGGAGAACAGCTTCATCTATGGCCGCGACATCCTCCGGGTACCATACAATCACTCGAACTCCGGCCTTATCTCCGATTTTGTCGTAATCTGTATAACCCTTTCGAATTACCTTGGTTAGTAAGCTAGCAATCTCTTTCGCTCTTCCGGAAACGTCGCACAAGACGCCATTGCGTCTAAGCTCCTCACTTAGCAGACTCACAACGGCCTCCGCGAGTTCAACATACGTAGGCCTATCGGCGATCCATCGGGTTCTGAAGTCATCTAAGTGCATTTGTCACCTGCCCTTAACCTTCACCACCCTGTCTGTGATCTCCACCTTCGTGTCGCCGCCCTCAAGGTCCACTACTTTAATGTGATCGGCAAATTTGTCTGGCGGCGCCAGAACCGCGATGCCACTAACAAAATCCATCTCAACGCGTCGCAGATGAGTTTTTACGAGTGCCGTATCTTTGGCGAATTGCGCGCCATCGATCTGAACAGACGTAAGAAACTCATTTTGTTTTTCGGTCGGAAAAGTCTGCTTTGCAAACTCTTTCGGGTTGATGAACCGCTTGTTACTCGACATCTCCGCTAATAGCGCGATTTGGTACCTGGCCTTTTCATCGGGGCTCGTAATTGCGTCATTGATGAATGCCTGCGTCGCCTCAAAAAAACGCTTCGTACTTACATCTGATGCTTCAATGAGCGTACAACCGAGAAAGTCCGTTAGAAAAAAGCCAGCGACCTCAGTCGTCGGGGTATACGATCGCTGCGCGTCGCTCACCCTTCCGGCAATCGACGAATGGGTTTTGCCGTTTTGAACAAATAACCCCGTCTTAAATACTCGCGTGCGAGCGGTCAGCATCAAGTCCTTAAGGTGTTGAAGGCTAAATGTCTTTTTCCCGTCTGAGGTGGATTGTTGAACACGGACGCCAGCCTCCTTTTCTAGCTTTAGAATTGCGACGGCTTCTTTCGCCGCCACCCTGGCGAGCGCAACAACAAGCAGGCTGTCTGGATTCACGCCCGTTTGACATGAATGGAGATGCTTTGCAATCTCGACCGAGCGCTCCACAAAGCGGGTTCTGCGCGTCTTCAACAGCTTCGCAGTGATGGCAGGAACAGGAGAAGCGGAAGTTGGGTCGAAACGCACCTGATACGCGGCGTGCGCCAGCGACGCAACAACCCGCTCCCTAAAATAGTTCAATACTTCAGCGCTCGCCGGACTCTCGGTTTCACTTAATACAATGTCGTCTCCCTTGCCTGAGATCATCCGCTGTGGAATCTCATGCACAATGATTTTGGAAATGGCCAAACGGCCGAGATCAAACGCCATCGGAGCCTCAACGAGCTAAAGTTAGCGACTGGGCAACGCCCCCCATACTAACTACGACGCTACGCCTCCCTCAAGCCAGGTTTTGAGCGTGCATCAGGGCAGCCGACTTTCTGGCGCCCGCCGGCTCGCGACTTCCGGCGGGCTAGTTAAGTTGTCAATGAACGTCTCGCCACGACTCCTGCGCGGCGATTGGTTGCTTACAGTCGGGACTCGCGAACGAACGTCGCCACGTACTCGCGGTCAGCCTTCCCTAGCTTTTCAACGTTGAACTCGAACTTCTTGCCGTCGCGGCGGGTGATCGTAACGGTTCCATCGTTCTTGTAGTCCGTGATGCGGGCCATGCTCGCCGCGGTGTTGCCGAGGACAACCCATTTGTGCAATGGCGAGTTAGCGAGCGCCAGTTTCGCGGCGTCGGCACGCTGCTTTTCCTTGCGGGCCTGGATCTTGTTCTCGATGTTTATTTGCTGCTGATCCCAGTCCTTCGGCTTCGCGTTGTCGCGCGCTAAAGCTGCGGCTTGCTGCTCGGCATTTACCTTGCGAAGATTCGCCAGCTTCTCGCCGGCGTGCGGGTCGTTGCCAATCGTGAACGCGGTCGCTGCGAAACTAAAGACGATTGCGACAAAGGTATTCATGGCGTCCCTTTCGTTTCACGTAGTCTAACACGCCTGGTTGGGGAGTAAAAATTATTATGTATTCAGGATGGTTAGCAGGTTAAAGTCAGCTTGCTTGCGAGTTGGCCATGCACGGGTAAGAACTTGCTGCCCATCGGGGAGTCTTGTTCCATCGGCCGCCAGTGGAACCGACCGGCCCGCAGAAGTGATCTTTCGTAGGCCAGTGGCGGGGTCGACGTCGTAGTTTCCGCCGGTTTTGGTGAAGTGCGTTTGGCTCATTTCGGGCAAGACGTCATCCCAGTTGCTTCCAATATCCGCGAACGCGATTCTGAATTGAGTCGGAATGAATGTGAACGCGCCTTCGTTCTGTACCTGACCGCTGACAACTTCGCGAATCAGTGCGGCACGTGGTTCGATGACTACGCCCTGAAACGTCCACGCGATTGAATTCACGGCATTCGCATATTTACGCTCGAGATTAATCGCTGCGGCAATGCTGGATGAATTGATTTCGCCGACGAGAATGGCCTTTGTCCGGTCGTGCTCAATTAGGTCGTCGTGCAGCGTGTTGGTATAGTTGAGAATTACATAGTTATTCGTGTCGGTATGCTGCAGCGAGGAAGTCACCTGTCGCTCCCAGTGAAACCGTGGTTTGCGCTCAGTGGGTACCGGATGCGAATCAATGGGCGCGCCACCGTCCCCCGGCGGTTCACCCGGCTCCAGTGGCTCCCAGGTTACCGTCACGTAGTAATGCCGCTTGCTTTTCGGCTCGCGATCTATTTCGTGGTGCTTCACGTACGAATTGGGATCGCTGTCGCCCTCGAAACTATACGTGTCCCAGATCTTCGGTAGCCGGTCAGGCGCACCAGCCGTGGTGGCCTGCTCGATGAGTTCCTTCGGACCCACCGGCCCGGCCATTTCGATTTTGTACTTTAATCGGTACGCACCCACCGTACCGTTGTTGGTGCGGACGCGAAAATCGGCAAGCCGTGTTTCATCGCGTGTTAGATTGCAGCTGATAATTGAGGTGGGCATTACTTCTCCGTGTTACGCTCCAAGATTATGTAGTTGGATGGCATGTTTTGATGGATCTTTTGGGGTGGCACCCCGCGATCCCGCTCGATCGTCTGCGACAGTTGCACCAGTTCGCTTTCGCTGAGAATCACGTGCGACATGAGCACTACCGGCGCACCAGGCAGACGGCTTATCGTCGCGATCTGCCTACCGTTAAGAATCACCTGATCGAGGTTGCGTGCGATTGTGTGCACGACGTCAAGTCGATCGCGATGCTTGCCAACGAGTTGTCGTAATTCGATTTGGGCCATACCTATGCTTCGCTATGCGGCGTGTACGTGAGCGGTCCGGCCCACTTGAACTTCGCGCTGCCTGCCATGATCTGGCCGGTCTTCGCCTCGGGCGCGTTGTATTCCGTCATGTAGCCATTTCCTGAAATTGTCGGCGCCGTTACCCACGACGTAGCAAGCCCGTAAACAATCGCGATGTCCTCGGGGATTTTGGTGATCGGCGGCCCGGCGTCGTCGTCATCCTCGGCTGTTCCGTTGTCGCCGTTGTCGTAGAACTCGACCTCGAAACCGCCCGGGTCGACCAGGTCGGCTGGCTGCGATACCTGCGCTGTTTCGGTGTGGTAGTTCGTCCAGTCGAACGATTCGCGAGCAACTGAGTCCGGCTTTATCGCCGTGATCACTGTGCCTACGGGCCAGTGACTTGTGGCCAGCACGATCGAAGCACCGTGTCCGTCTTTAGCTACCGTCATTCCGCTGCCTCCACGCTCTCTGCTCTCGGCCCTAGTTGGGTGTTAGTCAGCTCAAACTTCACGCGGCGTTCCATCAGCTGCTCGTCGAACTCGAGATCTGGCGACAATTCGTGGCAATGAAAAAACACGTCGTTGGTGAGTTTGGTTCGAATGAATCCGTAACCCTTTTCAAGTTGCAAACTGCAAACTGTTCCGGTTTCCATCATTCAATCCGTGTTATTAAAACGCCGCGGCCGCCAAGGAACAGGCCACTACGAGTGGCTTGAAGTTAAGATCAGTCTTTTGCCATGCACTCGGCGGCGTGCTTCCACTTTTGAAACTGGATTCGATACTTCAGGAAGTTTTTGCTTTCTCGCTCACGCCATGCCGCCGGCTTGAATTCCTGCACCGAACGATCAATCTGATCTCGGGTCGCGACCGTTGCGTTCGGATCAACGTAATCCGCAAGGCCGGCAAGCACGGCGTCGTATCCTACGAATTCCTGCTCGTCGTCCATCGCCTTAATGAGTTCTTGGACGGTCCCACTCCAACGCGGCGTGTAGTGGTTCACGAGCTCGCCTTCCATTGCCCGCATTTTTTTCGCTGCAAGCTCCAGGTCCTCGGCTGTTCGACTGGCTTTGAGCGTGACCCGCACGAAGTGCAGCATGAGGTATCCGTTTTCTCCAATTCCAATTGGGTTGCAACGCATGGCCACAATGGACGCGCCGCTCGCACACGTGCCGTCGATGACCGCGCGGGTTTCCCCGGTCCGCTTGCTCACCGCCTCGGCAATCTCAAGGCTGTTTTTGTAACAGCCGCCAGGAGAGTTGAATCGAATTGTGAGCGACTCATCGTCAGGAACGTCCCACAAAGTTTCGGCGAATGCGTCGCTCGAAATTTCGCCCTGGTCCTTGCCGATGCTGCCGTAAAACCTGACGACGTGTCGCCCCTGTTCGCGGATGTGGGACAGACCAAATTTCTCGCCAGAGTAGCATGGCCTGTAGAGGTATTCGCGATCCGGCACTTTCTTCCCGATGGCCAGCGCGGTGAGTTTGTACATTTCCGCTCGCGTACCGAAGTTGCGAATATCTTTGTCAAATTGCTCACGCGCACTATCTGGAATAAAGCCCTGGAACTTCTCGTACGCCTCAAGCTGAGCGAGGGCAGAAGTCGACACGCTTTCAATCCATTCGCGGCTTTGACGATGTAGTTTCTCGCTCACTTCACTTCCCTTTGTTGTTCAGATGCTGCACCAATGCCTCGCACTGTTCGCCGTCAAAGTGCGGGATGTAGTTAATCCGGCACGACGGCGAGAGTTGCAGTTCATCGGCTGCCCGCTCGAGTGCGCGAACCGTAACCCGCGCGTGACTAGCGAGCGTGCCGATGGAAACAAAATCCTTAGTTGGTGCGACAGTCATAGTGTTCTCATTTTCGCACACGGGTTTTGTCCTACTTCCAACCGTTGGAACTACTCTGCAACAACCACAAAGTTTTCTTCACATTCGTTGCAGACTGAATAGCGGAACATCGAGCCGTCGCCTTGGTTGATACTCCGGCGGGACCGGATCTTCATACTGCCGCACTTCGGACACCGCGGTCGCATGTAGCGCACGATTTCCAATCCGCGCTCTGTTGTGCCAAAGTCATCGATGTGGCAGTCCTCGGTCACAGCAGCGCCAACTCCGCGTCGGTCAACAATCCAAGACGGATTACGTACTGTTTTTCACTCTCGAACGCCGCCTTGCTGTCGCGACTGTCGTCTTCGATCCCCAGCAGGCGGTTGATTCCTAGAAAACAGTGCTGGCGAAAGTGGTTATGGGCGCCGGTCCACTCGTGCGCTTCCGCTGCAGCCTCGCCACTGACGGGCAGACGTGGCTCCGTGGCTTCGAATAACAGCCACGCAAACGGTCGCGTGAATGGATGTTCGGCAACCCATTCGCCTAGCAACTCGTCGCGTAGTTCGCTCCATAAGGCTCGCAATCCTTCCCGGTCGCGGAGCTTGATGGCGATGCCAAACCGCGTGGTTAGCGACACGCCGTGCGTCAGCAGCTTGATCTCTTGCGGGTCGCGGGTTTTACGGAACCTGGTTCGTCTTAAATTGCGTGGCATTTGATGTCCCTTAGTGAATTGAATCTTCCGGCAAGAGCAGATTGCAACGGACTAAATATTCCCACGTCGACTCGTACATTTCGGCTTTCAGACCGTCATCAAAGGGCGGGATAATTGCAGCCGGGTATCCCCAAAACAATCCGTAGGCCGCCTTCCAAAGGCCTGGATTGTCTGACTTGGCAACGTGGAGCGTTCGCTGCTTATCGTCGAATGGGTGCGGCCGGCCGTCGCCGTGGGCCAGCTCCCTGCGTCCAGGCGCGTCAAACGCCCACCATGCCCATGGTCGCTCGCCGGGATGTTCTTTGATGAACTGCGGCAGCAACACGTCGCGCCGCTTCTCCCATTCGGGGCGCAGTGCATCGCCATCGTGGTCTACCTGCCGAAGCATACACGGGAAGCAACTGCCGTTCAGCTGGTGGTAGTCATCGCTGTCACCGTCGCCCCTTGGACGTCGCTTGGATTGTCGATAATTTCGAGGCATGATCAGCGCCCTCCAATTGCCGGCGGACGGTTTTCTGCAGGTGGCTCAAGGTCGAGGCACAGCTCGCGCAGCATCCGAGCGAACGCAATGCGGCTGTCGCGCTCTATCGCAATCTCTGGCCGTGCGTGCGGTGCGCCGAACCGGTCCACAAACGTCAAACCGTTTGCCTCGATACCTTCACGCGCTTGCTGTCCGCGGTCCCACGCTTCACCGGCGAGAGACAGGAGGCGAATGTGGTGATCTTGCAATTTGTAATCTTTAATCACGGCTGCAAACCACTCTTTTGTGGCTGGTTTTAGGTGCTCTGGTGGCTTCATTTCAAAAATCCTGGTTCAACCGGAGACGAAAAATGTGCACGCGCTTGACGCAACGGCACGTGGAAACGCGCGTTTTAGACGCAACCTCCCCCCCGTCCCATTGTGAGAATTTCCGCTGTTTTTGGTGGTTCGGCATGCTCACCACTCCCTTCCCGCTTGCACGCCATAACACACACGCTCGAGCTCAGCATTGAAGTCTGCCAATGCTTCGGCGTCGCGCTGTCGGTCGGTGCAATCGGTGGTTGAGATGCCGATGGCTTGATGGTGCTGGCCACCGGATTCCCGAAGGGGTCGGTTATTTCTGAACCCCCACTCCACCGTCCTCTTCGTGCCGAAGGGGTCGGTTTGGAAAATCCGTACTCTTCATAAAACACCTATATATGTGTGAAGGGGACGTTTAACTTGTTATC